>JALWFE010000124.1 GCA_027039975.1 Flavobacteriales bacterium | reverse complement strand
TAAGCCATACACATTGCCAAGTCGCCCAAACCTACCGCCCAAGTCCCACTTGTCAATAAGTATGGCTTGCCAACGCTAAAAGAAAACCGGAAAATGATACACCAGCAGGTAACATTGTGTATAAGTAATGGCGAGTAATAGCAAAAATCAACATTTGTGCATTTTTTGTATATTTGTGCTATAATGAAAGGTTAGTGTGTGTTTAGTCGCCACTACTCATACACTAACCGTTGGTAGCCATTAAGAAGGAGACCGGCGGTAACAAATTCAGTAGCACACCGACTAATTCGGAATATAGAAATAACAGGAATTTGATTACCCCCAAGGTTGAAACTCTTGATTACTATCGGCAGTCAGGAATAAGCCGAAAAACTGACTTTAAAAAAGGAAGTAGGTATAATCTAAAATGTAATGAATATGAAAAGAATTAAAATTATTATTATTATGTTACTTTTTTCAACAAGTTCAGTTTTATATTCTCAAGGTTCAACAAGTTTCCATATAGGACCGACATTTCCTATGTCTGATTTTGGAGATGATGATACTACTAATAATAATAAAGCATTAGGAGCTGGAACAGGTGTTGGATTAGGATTAGAGTATTCTTATCTATTAAATGATAATGGCTTAGATTTATTTATGAGCATTGACGTAAATTATAATCCTTTAAAAAGTGATATTAAAGATGAAATAGTTGATTTGTTTAACTCAATTAGCGATGGTGAAATTGATGAAAATGATATAACTTTTAATAAATATTTTGATATTCCAATATCTGGAGGTTTAAAATACACTTATGAAACTGATGGTAATTTATCAATATATGGTAATTTTGGATTAGTTGCGAATTTTTTGAAAATAACTGATTTAAGTGTTGATTTTCGTGGTGGAGAGATAATATCAGAATACGACCTCGCTTCAAATTTTGGCATTAAAATTGGAGGTGGAATTTTATTAAATGAAAAAACATACATATCTCTAAATTATTTTGATTTAGGGAGACATAAAATTAAAGTCAAAACAACATCTAGTGGTGGTGAATTAGACAGAGGTTCATATACAAATAGATTTAAAACCGGTATTAGTATGCTTACAATAACTGTCGGATTTAAACTATAAATAAACTAAACAACCGGCTACCAACAATGTATATACCCCATATCGGGAATTGGTGCTTAATTGTTTGGTTTGTGCCTCTTTGCACCGCAAAAATTCTGCGAATTTTTGTCGGTTGAAAAATTAAAAAATTCGCAGAATTTTTGCTATCTTTGGAGAATAAATCAAAAATAAGAGAACATAAGCCCGCTACGGCGTATATACTAACCGTTGTGTGTAAGGTAAGGAGATTAGAAATACCACATATTTAATATCACTTTCAAAATTAATCTTATATTTTGTATTTTTGTAGGAAAAGATATTAAATGCAAGAAAACCAAAATGTAGAATGGAAAGAAGTTTGGAAAGACGAATACCTGAAATGGATTTGCGGATTTGCTAATGCATCAGGCGGGAGGATTTATATTGGCAAAAATGACAAAGGAGAAATTGTTGGAGTTAAAAATCCCAAAAAACTTCTTGGAGATATTCCAAACAAAGTCAAAAATATTCTTGGAATTTTGGTTGACGTCAATTTGCATAAAACCGAAAACGGGAACTACCTTGAAATAAATGTTGAACCACAACCATTTGCTCTTAATTACAAAGGACAATATTTTTACCGAACAGGAAACACATTGCAAGAATTAAAAGGCATTGCGCTTGATAAATTTTTACTTGAAAAGAAAGGAAAAACTTGGGACAATGTGCCAATCCCGAACATTCCAATAACGGAACTAAAAAATGAAACGCTTGATTTCTTTAAAAAGTTGGCAATCAAAAACAAACGAATAGATGAAAGTATTCTAACCGAAAGCAACAAAATTGTCCTTGAAAATTTAAAATTATTAGATAAAGGTTCACTTAAAAGAGCTACTGTTCTACTCTTTCATCCTGATCCTGAAAAATTTGTAACGGGAGCATTTATTAAAATAGGATATTTTCAATCGGATACTGAATTGATTTTTCAAGATGAAGTGCACGGTAATTTATTTGAACAAGTTGAAAAAACAATAGATATTCTCTTTACCAAATACATCAAAGCGATAATTTCTTATGAAGGAATTCATAGAATAGAAACTTACGAATACCCCAAAGAAGCTATACGGGAAGCTTTGCTAAATGCTATTGCGCATAAGGAT
>JALWFE010000123.1 GCA_027039975.1 Flavobacteriales bacterium | reverse complement strand
CCACAACAGGTGAAGTGATTGGCGGTGAAACATTTGTTATTAAAAAAAATCAAAGACCATTATTTATAGCTAATGCCGGTGATGATACTGAAGTTGATCAAAATCAAACTGTTACAATCAGTGCAGAAGATATCAATGAAGCCGCTGTTTATAATTGGTATGATACTGATGGTAATCTAATTTATCAAGGTAAAGATTTAACCGTTTCGGCTGATGTTACTAAAAAATATAAATTAGAGATAATTACGGATACTGACGGTTATAAAGATTATGCCGAAGTTGAAGTAAAGATTAAACCAAGTCGTATTGATAACATTTTGCCAAATCCGGCTTCAAACAATATACAAATTGATTACAAAATAAATGAAGCTTCATCAGCTTATTTGATGATTATTGGACAAAATGTTTCAAATAATTACATTTTGGATTTAAATGACAATCAAACAACAATTGACATATCCAATTACGATGCCGGTTACTATTCCGTTGCTTTGGTTTGTGACGGACAAATAGTAGATACAAAAACATTATTAAAACAATAAAAACTTAAAATTATGAGAACAATACTTTTTATTTTATCACTTTTTATGATTATTAGTTGTGATAAACCGAATGACAATAAACAACAGGAGCAACACAATGACCTTTATGGGAGTTGGGATTTAAAAGTAGTTAAAGGATACATAGATATGTATGCAATTTATACGAATGAGATTGAATGGAGGTTTGATGATGATTCATTACATGTTTCAATGGTAAATGGCATGACGTCACCACCACCTTGGTTACCAAGAAATAACGGTACTTACTCATATACATTACATAATAGAGATTCTATTTATATTTTCCATGATGGACAAAATCATAAGTATAGGTATCAAATATCAAATAATACATTAGAATTACTGTATTATTTTGATAACGTAAATAATTATGGTTACGAATACACTTTTACAAAAATAAATTAACATAAACGTTGGGTAACATTGTGTATAGTTAATGGCGGATTTTGTTCTGAGATTTAACATTTTACATTTAATAAAAGATAATGCTAAAATGAAAAATAAGAGCAATAAAATCCGCCACTAACCATACATTAACCGTTAAGTTCAATAATTTAACTAATTTTGGCATAAAATTTTTATGGAAATATTTTTAGACTATTTAGAAAATTTTGAATTAATAAGTACATCAAGGACGATTTTTTCTTTTGAAGATAATGATAAAACTAAAACTATAATTAAAAGAAAAAACATAAACAGCATAAATGTTCTTTACTACATCAATGAATTTTGGACTTCAAAACAAAGACAAGCAAGTTCTTTGCACGAAATATCATATAGAGCCTGTTTTAAACCTCAATTACCACATTTTTTTATTGAAAAATTAACAAAAGAAAAAGATATTGTCTATGATCCGTTTCTTGGTAGAGGCACAACAATTATAGAAGCGGCTTTAATGAATCGCCAAGTAATTGGAAATGACATAAATCCTTTAAGCAAAATATTAGCAGAACCAAGATTACTTATCCCTAATTTCAACAATCTTGTATCTTATTTAAAGGAAATACCTTTTTATAAAAACTTAAAAGCTGATATTGATTTGTCGATGTTTTACCATCCCGATACTGAAAGTGAAATTGTTTCTTTAAGAAATTTTATTTTAGGAAAAGAAAAAAATAATGAATTAAATGACTTTGATAAATGGATACGGATGGTAGCAACTAATAGATTAACTGGACATTCAAAAGGATTTTTCTCTGTTTATACTATGCCACCAAATCAAGCTGTTTCACCTGAAAGACAAATTAAAATTAATGAAAAACGAAATCAGAAACCGGAATATAGAAATGTAAAAGAGTTAATATTACGAAAAACCAAATCTCTTATTAGAACCGTATCATATGAACAGAAAAAAAGACTTAAAACAATACACGAAACTGCAATATTTTTAAATAAAGACGCAAGAGAAACAAGTGAAATACCTGATAATTATGTGCAATTAACCGTTACATCACCACCATTTTTAGATATCGTTCAATATGCAAAAGACAATTGGTTGCGTGGTTGGTTCAATGGTATTGATATTGACGAAGTAGAGAAAAAAATAACTATGTCCAAAACAATAGAAGATTGGACGAAAGTTATGCAAAAAGTTTTTGATGAATTATACCGTATTACAAAAAAAGGCGGTTTTGTGGCATTTGAAGTAGGTGAAGTCAGAAACGGTAAAATAAAATTAGAAGAATATGTTGTTCAATTA
>JALWFE010000122.1 GCA_027039975.1 Flavobacteriales bacterium | reverse complement strand
TTGATATTGATGTAATAATCAGAAAATTAATTGTTTACAGCGATGTGATTGAAGAAAATGGAAAATTAGCAAAATCGTTAAATATTTGTAAATTAGCATCATAATAGCAAGTGCGAAACTTTAATTATTAATGTAAAACTGTCTGAACAAGAAAAAATAGCAGCGGAAATCACGGCTTTGGAACATACTATCAACCAAGCCAAACAAGAATTGGAAAACCTGAATAATGCCAAAAAACAAGTGTTGGATAAATATTTGATTTGAATAAACGACATAGTCTTTCTGCTTATGCTCAACTTTACCATCCCCGCATCCAAAAGTATTTCTAATCGTTTGTTAATTTTACGATATCTATATCCTGAGTTGAAAATCAACAATTTATCAACAGCTCAAGATACGGTTGTGTTGCAAAAAGCTTTACAACAAATTAACCGCCAAGACTATCCGGTCAGTATCAATACCGGACACGCCGGGACGGCTATGCGGTTTTTAACGGCTCTGTTGAGCACCATAGAAGGCAAAACATTTATTTTGGACGGTTCGGAACGGATGCGGCAACGCCCCGTTAAGATTTTAGTAGAAGCTTTGCAAAAGCTCGGAGCTGACATTTCTTATATCCGAAATGAAGGTTATCCGCCTTTAAAAATCACCGGTAAAACATTGACCGGCAACGAAATAAGTATCGCTCAAAATGTCAGTAGCCAATATATATCGGCTTTGCTGTTGATAGCTCCGCAATTACCAAAAGGATTAACGTTGCACCTCAAAGGCAAGCAAGTCTCCAAGCCTTATGTGCAGATGACCTTGTCCATTTTACAAAGACTCGGCATCCGCACCGGACAAACCGCAAATCTAATCAAAGTTTATCCTGCAAAAAGCATAAAAGCACAAACTCTAAACATTGAAGGCGATTGGTCTTCCGCTTCATATTTTTACGGTGCTTTGGCAGTATTACGACACCAACCGGTCATTTTGACACCTTTTGAAAAAAATTCCATTCAAGGCGACCGGAAAATAGCGGATTTTTTTCAACTTTTCGGTATAAAAACGGATTATGATAACAGCCAAAAAATCATCTTAACACCGGCAAAAGATTATCAAAAACCGGAATTTTTAAGTTTCGATTTGCTCGAAAACCCCGATTTGGCACAAACATTAGCCGTAACTTGTTTAACCTTAGGTATCAAATGCCGGTTAACCGGCTTGCAAACTTTACGTATCAAAGAAACCGACCGGCTCTCAGCCTTACAAACAGAAATGCAAAAACTCGGTGCAAATGTAACAATCACTGATAACAGCTTGGAAATCGTCTCACCAGAAATCACCAATACCAATGTAGCCATTGACACATACGACGATCACCGTATGGCGATGAGTTTTGCCATTTTACAAAAAAAATATCCGGAATTAATCATTAATCGTCCCGAAGTTGTGGTAAAATCATTTCCCGGTTTTTGGAAAATTTTTAAGAAAGTTTGAATTTGTATTTGAAATTGTAAATTTTCTGTTTTTGAAGACAACCAAATGTAAATTTTAGGCATAAACTTTGCAATATATCTGACAAAAATTTATTTTTACAAAAAATTTTAGCTTATGGATCTTAAAAAAGCCATTGAAACCTTACCCGAAAAAGGATATTTGGACATACCCGTTCCCGGAAATATTGATTTAGTGAAAGAAATCAATCGTTTGCGAAAAGAAAAAAACGCTGTGATTTTAGCGCATTATTACCAAGTTCCCGAAATACAAGACATTGCCGATTACGTAGGCGACAGTTTAGGATTGGCACAAGCGGCGGCAAAAACCGAAGCAGACATAATATTGTTTGCCGGTGTGCATTTTATGGCTGAAACGGCAAAAATTCTCAATCCCGACAAAAAGGTCCTCCTCCCCGACTTGCTTGCCGGCTGTTCATTGGCCGAATCCGCCCCGGCTGATAAATTCGAAGCCTTTAAAAAACAGCATCCCGGCTATGTTGTCGTATCGTATGTAAATACATCAGCGGCTATTAAAGCACTGACCGATATAGTTTGCACCTCTTCCAATGCCGAAAAGATTATCAATTCCATCCCGGAAGACAAAAAAATCATTTTTGCACCGGATAAAAATTTAGGCGCTTATCTTATCAAAAAAACAGGACGAGAAATGGTTTTATGGGATGGCGTTTGTGAAGTTCACGAACAATTTTCACTCGAAAAGATATTAAAACTCAAAGAAGCACATCCTGATGCCAAAATCATTGCCCACCCCGAATCGAGGGATTATATTTTAAATATCGCCGATTATATCGGTTCTACGTCGGGCTTACTTAAATTTGTGCAAGAAAGTGATGCCAAGGAATTTATAATTGCAACGGAATCGGGGATTTTGCATAAAATGGCACAAGTGGCACCGGATA
Source organism: Flavobacteriales bacterium (assembly GCA_027039975.1). Lineage (GTDB taxonomy): Bacteria > Bacteroidota > Bacteroidia > Flavobacteriales > Flavobacteriaceae > WGBX01. The sequence goes on along the minus strand of JALWFE010000122.1, from coordinate 20,428 downwards.
AAGTGCTGATACCCGCACCGCCGGAAGACGATGACAATTCGTGTGCCTGCACCGAATGTCCGTATATGAAACGCAATACTTTGGAAAAAATCTATCTGGCTTTGAAATACGAATTGCCGGAAGTCAACGTAGAAGAAGAATTACGCAAAAAAGCCTTGGTATCGATTGAGCGTATGCTTGAATTGAGTTGAAAGTTGAAAGTGCGTAGAGACGAATTGCATTCGTCTCTGTGGAAAGTGCGGATGAGTTGAAAGTTATATGTAGAGGCGCACGGTCGTGCGTCTGATATAGGAAGCGACAATGTGCGAATGTAGAGACGTTGCACGCAACGTCTAATATGCACCGCAATATCTAAAAAAAAATCAAAAATCGAAAATCTGAAATGAATAATACACCGGACATCCGGCACCGGTCATCGGACATCATACATCTGTCACCGGACATCGGACAATAAATAACCGAACAAATGAAAATACACAGTGACATATTAGTAATAGGCTCCGGAATTGCCGGATTATCTTTTGCTATAAAAATAGCAGAATTGATGCCTGATAAAAAAATAACGATTATCACCAAAAACACCAAAGACGAATCCAATACCAAATACGCCCAAGGTGGTATTGCAACGGTTTATGACTTAACCAAAGATTCTTATGAAGAACATATTAAAGATACTTTAATTGCAGGAGACGGACTATGTGACGAAAAAGTCGTAAGGATGGTCATCACACAAGCTACGGAACGGCTTAATGAACTGTTGAAATGGGGTGTATCATTTGACAAAGATTCCAATGGTGAATTTGATTTGGGTAAAGAAGGCGGTCACTCCAAGAACCGGATTTTTCACCATAAAGATATAACCGGTTACGAAATAGAACAATCATTGCTTAAAATAGTTTCTCAAAAACCGAATATTGATTTTTTTGATTTTCATTATGCTATTGATTTGATAACCGAGCATCAAGTTTTCGGCGATTTAATTTCTCTAGAATCCGACAAAACTGTTTTTGGCGCTTATGTTTTGGACGAAAAAACCAAAGAAATCAAGACTTTTACGGCGCAATACACCCTTTTGGCTACCGGTGGCAGCGGACAAGTATATGAGACGACAACCAATCCGTTTGTAGCTACCGGCGATGGTATCGGAATGGCTTACCGTGCCAAAGCTCGTTTGGTAGATATGGAATTTATCCAATTTCATCCGACAGCGTTATACAATCCCGGTGAAAGCCCTGCATTTTTAATTTCGGAAGCCGTGCGCGGTTTTGGAGCCTACCTGCGTAATACCAAAGGCGAACGTTTTATGGAAAAATACGATAAACGTCTGGAATTGGCACCCCGAGATATTGTTGCCCGTGCCATCGATACGGAAATGAAACTGCACGGTAGTAAATTCGTTTATTTGGATGTAACACATTTGGATTATGATGCCTTTGTTAAACATTTTCCGAATATCACTAAAAAATGCAATAGTCTGAATATCGATATCCGTAAAGATTATATACCGGTGGCACCAGCCGCTCATTATATGATGGGAGGTATCATTGTCGATATGAATGGCCGTACACCGATTAAAAATTTATACGCTTCGGGAGAAGTTACACGGACAGGATTACACGGCGCCAACCGGTTGGCATCCAATTCATTATTGGAAGCTTTGGTCTATTCGCATAACGCGGCAACGGATATTGCAAAAAATTTTGACGAAAACTATAAATTACCCCCTGTACCCGGTTGGATAGATACTAGCACCGACCGTACTATGGAAAAAATTCTTATCACTCACGACCGCAACGAAGTCAAAACCATAATGAGTAATTACGTCGGTATTGTCCGTTCCAATGAACGTTTGCTCAGGGCTTTAAGAAGATTATATGTGTTGTATCAAGACAATAAACGATTGTATGACCATTCAGAAATTACCACGGATTTACTGGAATTAAGAAATTTGATTACAACTGCTTATTTAATTGTGGAATTTTCAAGAAAAAGACGAGAAAACAGAGGGGCATTTTACAGTTTTGACAATCCTTTAAAACCGGATTAAATTTTACTCCCTGTAAAATTGCCCATTTTTCAATGGGCAATTTTAATGTTTGTTTGTGTGGTAAATTGTTTGTGTATATGAACATCGTCCAATTAGTAGTACAAAATTAGAAACAATAAACTATCATCTTTTTAACAATTCTATTAAAATTTTATACAATAATATCAAATGTATATTGCTATTTTTCAAAAAATATTCAATTGTAACTAAATTTGAATAGAATCAATACATATTCAATACAACATCTTATAAAATATTTTATTTTTAACTTAATTAATGATTTTTGCAAATATTATCATCAAATTACAGTTTTTTTTATAAATTTGTTATATGAAAAATTCCTTGTCCATACATAATAAAAACAAAAAAATTGACACTTTAATTGAAAATATGACCCGGTACTCTGCCGGTATAGCGGAGTTGGATATTTTTGACACTTTTGAACATATTAACACTATCGATTATATCAACAGTGAACGCATTAAATTTGCCAAGAAACTTTTAGCCAAAGAAAAAAAATCCAAGTATAACGGAGGTAGCATACAAATCCGGTTTTAACAGTGTCAGCTATTTTAACCGTATGTTTAAAAAATATGAAATGATCACCCCTACCGCCTACGTAAAAGCTTTAAAATCAAAATCACAAAAAGCAAAAGAAAATTTTAAAATCTAAACTTACAAAATTCTTTCTCAAAAACTTATTCAACTTTTTGAAGTTTTAATTCGGGATTGATTCTCAGGATGATACTTCCTTGATTTTTAAAACCGGTCTCAGGATTGTGACGGTATAAAAATACTTTTGAAGTCTGTTCGGTACGGCCAATTTTTTGCAAACCTTCAAACAAGTTATCGGTATTGGCGGCTCTTACCAATAAATCAAAAGCGGTGTCAAAACCGTTTACAGCCGCAAAATCAGGTAAGGTTTTATAATGTTTTTTATAAACTTTGGCAATTACAGGATCAATTTCCCGCAACATTTTAGCCGGGAAATGATAATTTAAATTTGCCAAAAAAATATTTACCCTGTCATTCGCCGTATTTTCATATAATTTCTTATCATCCAATGTAAACAAAATAATATTGTGATTTTTGTTAATGGAATTTAATGTCGATAAGACGGTAAAAATAAATGAATCATCGTCAGATAATAAAATTACAAAATTTTCCTTGTTCTTATTGATAGCATTTTTGATATCATTTGCATATATAGTATAACCTTTTTTGGTCTCCTTGCCGGGAATTTTTATAACCGGCACTCCCAGTTTAACTTCCAACGTATCTGCCAATGCTTTCTTCCTTGGATCGTAAATTATTTCAACAACTTTTCCTTCCGCATTTTCTTTAATGTATTGCAACATATGATTTTGTAAATCTTTCTTGCCGGATGTTGTCACAATCAAATTGCGGTATTTGTTTTCACCTTTATAATTATGTACTACAATAGGAGTATTATCAAACTCCAAAAAATGTGCGACTTTTTCAATATTATCTTTTTTAATAGGCCCTATTACAAAATCATAATCGGACAAATCCGTTACTTCCAAAATTTTGCCGGTTACGTAAGGAGAAGCTTGTGTATCATAAACATCATAACGGACTTTTAAACCCAGTTGCTTCAATGAATCAATGGCTAACTTAATACCACTGTAATAATTTAAAACTTTGTTATCTATTAAGTTTTGACAATAATTTTCATTGTCAGGATTCAAATCTTTTAATTTGAAAGGTAATAAAACAGCCAATCTATAATCTTTGTCTAACCGCATACTATCCAAAAGATTGATTTTTAACGGCTTATTAATACGTACGTTCAGACTGTCATTTTGTATCGTATCATCCGGCCTAACAGTTAAATCGTCAATTTTTTTATTAATATCGTCATTTTCTTCATTATTATTATCCGGTCTTTCTGCCTGATTTTCATCAAGGTTTTCAATATTTTTTTTAGGAATTCTTATGGTTTTTCCGTATTTTAAACCTTCAAGCATGATATCGGGATTGGCATTTTTTATATCGTCAATCGTAACATTATACTGTTTGGACAAACTGTATAGAGTTTCTTTCGGTTGAACGTCATGATAGTAATAATGTTCATTGTCCCGTACAGGTTCTTTTGTGGCAATAAATTTAGGTACAATCAGTTTTTGGCCTACTTTAAGGGTTTCTCCTTTAATATCGGGATTCAAACGTTCCAATTCGTCAATAGTAATACCGTGATCATAAGCCACCCGCCATTTTCCTTGTTTCGGTTGTACAGTGTAATAAGTATATTTTAACGTATCGATTTGTTTCGGTGCATTTTTATCGGCAAAAATAGGGATAATCAAAATTTGTCCCAATTTAATATCGTAGCCTTCAACCTGATTGAGTTTTACAATATCTTCAATCTTGGAATGATAGCGTTTTGCCAAACTGAAAAGTGTTTCGTTTTCTCCAACGGTGTGGTATTTGTAGTCGATAACTTTGTCACCTAAGATTATCGTATCTTTTTTACGGATAGTTATCTCATTATTAGGTATTAATAATTTTTGTCCCGGTTTTAAAGCGGTTCCGGAGCTTAATTCGGAATTAACCCGGATAATATCGGAAGGAGCCACTTGGTATAGTTTGGCAATATCCCGTAAAGTTTGGCCTTTTTCAACCTTGTGGATAATATAATTTTGAGCATTTATACTTATAGATGCCCAAAAAAATATAAAGAATAAAAATATTTGCGACAATTTAAAATGTCGTCCGGATAATTCTGGCATAAAAAAACTTTGTTTTTCTATTCGATTTCAACACTCAAACCGTGTTCCAAAAGGGCTATTGCAATTGGTTTCAGCTTGTCATAAGTGCCTTTCTTTACAATGCTTTTACCATTGTAATGTGTTATCAATGCACATTGCTCTGCTTGATTAAGCGTATGATTACAATAGCGCATCAACATATCAATTACAAAATCAAATGTATTAACATCATCATTAAACAACACTATTTTGTACAACTTGGTTTCAATGTTTTTAAATTCTTCTTTGGATAAATGCTTTTCGATCATAAACATCTGTTTTTTTCAAAAGTTAAAAGTAAAAAAATTTTTTTAACTAATTCCAAAAGGATCCAAAAAATTCACTAAAACACAGCGATGTTGAACGATATTTAAATAAATTTAAAATAATTAACAATGCAATAACTATACTAAAAAAACTTAAAGTTATTTTCTTTTATTTTTTTACAAATTTTAAACTTGTCCAATCGTTTTTTACCATTTTACTTACAAACTTCATACCATTTTGCCGGGCAACTGTTTCCAATAGCGACACATCACTTTCATAAAAACCGCTTATTAGCAATAAACCACCGGGATTTATCCGTTTGGAATAGTGTGGAATATCTTGCAATAATACATTACGGTTTATATTGGCCAAAAATACATCCACTTGCGGCAATTCTTTTAATTTTTTAACATCACCATAAAAAGCTTTGACACTTTTAACCCGGTTTTTTTCAAAATTTTCGAGCATATTATTATAAGCCCATTCATCAATATCGATAGCATATATTTCCTTGGCACCCGATAATCCGGCCAATATCGATAAAACTCCCGTCCCTGCTCCCATATCTATAACGGATTTATCCTTTAAATCGATTGTTAGCATCTGTTTTATCATCAAATAAGTCGTTTCGTGGTGGCCGGTTCCGAAACTCATTTTCGGATCGATAGTAATCACAAAAGGGTAATTTTTTACGGGATGAAAAGATGTTTTGATATATATTTTATCATCTATAATCAACGGTTTGATTTGTTTTTCCCAAGTTTCGTTCCAATTTTGATTTTTTATTTTTTTAATGGTATAAGAGTATGGAATATCAACCGGTTTCAAAATTTCATCAGGTAACAAATCTTCACCGGTATAAGCCGAAAATCCTTCCGGCGTTTCTACAAAACCCTCAAAACCGGCTTGCGATAATAAGGCAATAAAAATATCACGCCGTTCCGGTTGTTCCAACTTAAAATCAAATTCCTTGTAATCAAGCATCTTTGTTGTGTTTTGAAAAAACTATTAACCAAATGCCGGTAGCCAACAATAATGTAAAGATAAATAATATACGGTTTACCAATTCCATATTAAAATCAAATCCGAACCATAATAAAACAGCCCGTAAAAAAATGACGGTTTCCGTTAACAAAAAACCGGTAAAAAATGTCTTGAAAAACATTTTTTTTAGCTTGATAAATTGCAATTCATAAGCTAAAACCAGTAAAAACGGTGAAAAAATTCCTAACATAATTAAATGTAGATAACCTATCACAAAATCACGTATTTTGTAGGTCAAAGTTGCATAATACGGAAAAGAAACCATAAATTGCAGAACGGTTTTTGTCATAAACATTATCAATACAAATGTCAATATCCGGTATGAAAATTCCGTAATTGTATGACGTAAATACCTGTAATACCGTTTTAAAATCAACAATAAAACAAAAAATGCCGCTATTTCAGCCATCGCTCCTGTCAAAGCTATAAGGTTGAAAAACCAACCCGGATTAGCCCAAAGTGTATTGGAAAAATATCCCAAAAAAACGGCTATCAACATAAATCTGTATAACCAATTGACCTTGGAGACCGGTAAAGTGATATGCCGCCGCTCCAAAAGGTAAAGCGTCAAACCGATTGTAGCAAACAAAAACCAGCCGTTGTATTGAAAATGCAAATAATAGAAAATATCAAATTTGTAAAAATCGGATTTTTTGCCCAATAATTTTATCACTGCTCCCAATGACCAAGGGCTGAGACTCGATAAAAATTGCAACCATAAACCGGCTCTGACAAACCGGAAAGTTGCCGGATATGTTTCGATACCGGATTTGTTTTTAAAAAAATAGATTAAAAACCAATAAGTAGCAACTAAAAACAAGGATAAAAACAAAATGGAAAACAATTTATAGCCTTGTATTATAAACGATATATAAATGCCCGCTACATTAAATATGGTAAAACAATAAAGAATTTTAAACTGCCGGGTTTGAAGTTTGTCTTTTAAAAAAATATAAGAAACAAGTGCAATAAACGCCCCGTGCAGCCAACCTAAAAAGGCCGTATGCGAATGCGCATGCAAAACATAGGAATAAGTTATACCTAAAGAAACAAGGGGAATCAAACGCAAAACCAATCCCAGTAACGCAATGGCGGCAAAGAAATATAAAGCAATTTTAAATTGATTTCTCGGTAACATCTTTTTATAAAAAAAGTGATTGTGATAAAAATTATCACAAATCACTTTTATTCATTTTAAAGTTCGGTTCTTAGGAAAAAAACAATTTTTTCCATTTATTTTTTATTAATTTGCTTTAAATCAATCTTGTTTTTCAAAATGTTATTAACCTTTTGAAGTTTTTCCTTATCTTTTTTTGACTTCGGATTGATATAAGCTTTAATTTTAATTTGTTCAGTCAAATTTTTAGTATTAGTGTGAATAGTAATGGTTTTGACCTGATTGCCTGTTTTGTGATTGGTGTTAAATTTTACTTTAATCACATCGGATTCACCGGGTTTGATTGGTTTTTTAGGCCAGTAAGGCGTTGTACAACCGCAACTGGTTTTTACATTTGAAATCACCAACGGTACTTCTCCCGTATTGGTAAATTTGAAAACCGTATCGAGAATTGCCCCTTCGTCGTGTGTTCCGAAATCCACTTCCGTGTATTCAAATTCCATCTTTGGAAATTTTTTCATTTCGGACAATTTTTGTTGTGCTTCTTTTACATTTTCATCTTTAATTTTAGAAGCGGGATTGTCATTGTTACAAGCCGTTAAACCAAAGCCGGCAAATAATATAAATAAAAATACTCTTTTCATGGTGTTATATTTTTGGTTATTTGATGATATGGTTATTTGGTTATTTGATGATATTGGTTATATGGTTAATCGGTTATTTGGTTATTTGTTGTCGGATGTCCGATGTCGGATGTCGGATGATTTGTCCGATGACCGATGTCAGATGTCCGATGTATTATTCATTTCAGATTTCAGATTTGTTATCCCGCTCCCTACGGGCACGGGACGTCGCTTTGCTCCGTTTGCGATTTTTCAGACGTTGCGGTGCAACGTCTCTACATTCGCACTTTCCACTTTCAACTTTCCACTTTCAACTAATAATTAATCCTCCCTCTTGCGTTTTTGTTCAATTTATTTTGTCTTTTCATATCACTTACCACATTATGCAATACACCATTGATAAATATGTTACTCTTAGGTGTTGAAAATTCTTTGGCTATTTCCACATACTCGTTAATACTGACATTCGTAGGAATAGACGGAAAATACAAAAACTCGGCAATCGCCATTTTCATAATCAGTTTATCTATTTCAGAAATTCTATCATATTCCCAATTCGGTGTTTTTCCCAAGATCCAACCGGTTAATTCTTTATCATTTAAAATAACTTTTCTAAACAAATCCAACGCATAAGCTTTATCTTGTTCATTTTTAAATACAGGCGGTAAAGTGTCAAAATCCTGTCCTTCTTTTAAAGCCGTTATCGTTTTCATAACCAACGTATTGGCAATAGCCACATCATCTGCCCAATTGCTGTCGTCGGCTTCAAATGATTCGTGCAGTTTCAGGTCGGGGGCTATAAAATTTTTGTATAATGCCAAAATGAAAGCCTTGTCTTCACGAAACGAATTTTCAGGGCTTGACATATATTCTTTGTATAATTTCGAAGATTTGACCTCACGCCAAATATGATTGACCAATTCCTTGTCCAATTCCCATTTATCCAATTTATTTTGTTCTTTATAAGCTTTTATAAACTTATTTTTTTCCAATAAATTCAAAATGCGGTTTCTGACAAATTTATAATTCGGATTAAGCTCTTCTTCGGTAGGAAAATTCTTTTTTAAACCGATTTCTATTTCGGATTCGGCTTTTTGCTTTAAAGCGGTTAACAATAACAACAAAAGAATGTATAATTTGTAAATATTATTAAAACTATGCATTAACAACTTTTCTTGTGCGGTTAAATTATCCGAACCGGATTGTTGCATAGCAAAAGCCGCTTGCATAACTTTTGAACGTATGTTTCTTCTATTCAACATATTTTAATCTCATGCCGTTCATTACCAAAACAAAAATTAATAACAAACAGACCTGTTTAATTCGAAGTGCAAATTTAATCTTTAATTTGAAAAAATTACAAAAAAAATATTTTTTGTTTCATTTATTTTTTTATTAGATTTGTAGCACGAAATTTTTAAAAAAGTAAGTTGGATTATGAGCGAAAAAGAATACCGCAAACCCGAAGAAATATTCTCTAAAGTATTTAGAGCAGGTCGTAGAACTTATTTCTTTGATGTCAGAGAAACAAAAGCCGGTGATTATTATTTAACAATCACCGAAAGTAAAAAGAACATTAATGATGATGGCACTTTTAGCTACAAAAAACACAAAATTTACCTTTACAAAGAAGATTTCGGTAAATTTAAAGAATTGCTCGACGAAGTAACCGCCTTTATCATTAATGAAAAAGGAGAAGAAGTCATTTCAGAACGGCACCAAAAGGATTTTAAACCGTCTGAAAACGTTGAGAACGCTGAAAACGTTGAAAACGTTGAGAAAAACGATGAAGAAACAACGGAAAAACCATCAGACGAACAGGTCTCAACCAATGAGTTTACCGATGTAAATTTTGATGATATAGGAGAAGAATAATCTAAAAAATTAAAATTCCATAAAAGGTTGGCTTAAATACAAGTCAACCTTTTTTATTTTTGAAACTTATATGATGAAAATTAAAATCGTTACAAGAAAAAAAGCTGGTTTTAAACTAATCTGAAAATTTGACAATCTTCATCAAAACGTAACAATTTTGAATTAAAAATCGTTTTCAATCCTGTCAATTTATTGACTTGGGCAACAATATTACCTGTTGCCCATATTATGTTTATTTTTGATAAAATCAAATTAATATCGTGTGTTGACATAATAATTATTTTATTTTGTTCATCGCTTATTTTTAACAATGTGTTTATCAAAACGGCTTTGTTTTCCAAATCCAAATGAGTGTCCGGCTCGTCTAATAACAATACCGGTGTCTCTTGCACCAAAGCCCTGGCAATCATAATCTTTTGACGTTCTCCGTCACTCAATTGATTGACAAGACGATCAAAATAGCCTGTAATTTTCAGCTTCTCTCCCACTTCATCTATTTTTTGTAAATCTTTTTTTGATAATTGTCCCCAAATATTAGTATAAGGCTGGCGTCCCAAAGCCAAAAATTCGTGCACAGACACCGGAACATCAATCTTATCGGTCAAGACGATACTGACATACCGCGATCTTTCGGCCGGTGACATATTTGTTAAATTCAAATCATCTAAAAAAACTCTACCCGACACTGCAGGCAGTATTCCCGCCAAAGTTTTTAATAAAGTGGATTTTCCGGTACCGTTTTTGCCTGTCAATGCAATAAAATCACCGCTTTGAGCTGTCAAATTGATTCCGGTAGTCACGGTCTTTTGTTCGTAACCTACTGATAAATTATTGATAGTGAGTTGAAAATTCCGTATCATAGAATATTATTTTCTTTGATAAATATTTATTACTTTATACTTTATCTTCGTCTTATTAATTGAGGAATTGAGGATTATATTAGTTAAATGTTGAATGTTGAATGTTGAAAGTTCCGGTTCATTGAATATTACTTTTCTTGATGTTTGCTTTGTATTTCATACATTATTATAATCTTTTAATTTGAGGAATTGAGGATTTTTATTGATTTTAGATTTCAGATTTGCGATTTGCGATTAAGACGTTGCATGCAACGTCTCTACTTGATACTTTAAACTTTTAACTTTCAACTAAACTAATACCACCCTCTTTTAATCATTTTAAATAATCCGTTGATATCCATAGTAAACACAATGCGGATACGCGACAGATAATCCGGTTCTTTTATTTCCCAACCTTTTTTGGAATACACCGGAAAGAAAACTTCAAAATAATCTTGCACCAAATTTACCCTAAATCCCGAATCGTAATAAAATTTTACCGGAATACTTTTCCGTTTTAGCCAAGCCCAATCGGCATACAAATTAAACCACCGCCAAATACCAATATTAATGTTGTTACTAATCAGATAATCATCGGCAAATTGATCATCAAAAAAGGTTTTAAAGCCGCCTTCCGCCCAAATAAATTGCTGGTGAAATATCCCGCTTGTTTCCGAACGTCCGTAATAATGATATTGAAACAAATAATCTGTCGGTCGGTCCAAGGCAAAAGAAAAATAATCGGTTTGTGTGCGGTTATACAAAAATTTTCCGGCAAAAATTCTAAAATCCCATTGCCGGTTCCTGTCCGACAAAAAACGGTAGCGCATCATCAATGACGCTTTACCGAAAAGGTTAGAAAACTGTAAATCGGCTTTATAAAAAAAATCTTTTATCACATTGACATTGTAATGAAAATACCGCAAATCCAAAACACCGTAGTTTTCGGTTTCATTTTGAACTTGCCCTACCGGATCTTTATCTATTTTCATATACTGTATCCCAATATTATCGCCTTTTCTCTTTCGTAAATAAGCATCACCGAATTTTAATTCAATATGCGGATTGTATCTCCGGTAAATCAAATCGTGATTGTAATGAAAATATTTAAAACCGAAGCCATAATGTAAAGAAACGGGACGAGCGGCTTTGAAATAATGGATATTGTTAACCGAAATACTTCCCGTCAAACTGTTGCTTTTAAAACCGTAACTCGGCGTCACAACATATTTAAAATGATTAAACAGCAAACTTTCATTAAAAATTTGTGTCCCGGCTATAACGCCGTCGTAATAATTGTATTCGAAAAATGGATTGACAAATACCTGTGTTCGCAAAGGATTGTCAAAATCTTGAAACGGTCTGATTTGCAAAGGTTTACTTAACAAATGAAAACCCGGACGCTTGTAATTATTCCTTGTTTGGTATTCGGGATAATCATTGAAATAATTAAAACCGGCAAATTTGTAATCCCTGTTTCTAATTCCAACCAAAGTATCATTACGAAACGCAGTCAATTGTTGTAGCAAAAAAACACTATCATGTCTGATGCCATACAAACTTAAAGGCAATAAATGATGATTTTTATTTTTGATTTTAAAAAAAATACTGTCTCCTTTTACGTTGATTTTCTGCAATTTATAATCATATTTTTGCGATGTATCGACATAATCAAGAAACCATTTTAATTCGTTTTTTTCAACAACTTTTTCAAAAAAATCGCGGCTTGAAATTTCCCGTGAAAGCCCTAGTCTGTAAAAATTTTTTAACCGTTTTTCAAAATCCGGTTGCCGGTCATTTAAAATTTTAAGCCCTAACGCCGCTTTATAAGGCATTGTAACATTGCGGTTGTAATTGGTCAATGAATCCAAAGCCGTCCGCAACGGTTGATCTTTGTTTAACCGCGCAACATTCAAATACAACCAAGGATATTTTTCCGTCATTTTTACCTGTGAAGCATAAAAAAACCGCACCAAGGTTTTGTTTGAAAGCCTACCCAACAAAGGTATTCCCGGGTAAAACACTTTGAAATAGCTGTATTCCCAATAATTAGCAAGCCCGTCAATCATCCAAGCATTCTTACGCCTGTCTGTCAAAATGGCTTCCGTATATTTCCGGGATAACTGATGTAAAACCGAAAATTCCCATAGAAAATCACTTTTATAGGGATTGAGAAATTTAGGTAACAAATCGAAACCGTAAACTTTGTGGTTTTTAAAACCGGAAGCTGTTACTAAAATCTTTCGTCCCGGATACTTGCCCGCCTTTTGTTTCAAAAAATTATATATCCTGTTTACTATCAACGTTTTATCTATTTCAGAGAGCGCAGGTTTATCCGGTAAAATGATTTCGGTATCTTCGGTATGATAAACCTTATAAGGCTTTGATGTAATCAAAATTTCAGGATTTTTTAAGTTTCCCGTCAAATGATTGGTTTTTGTAACAATCAAATTCGAAAAAATCCGTTTCCCGGAAGGAAAATTTTGTAATTCAATATCGAATTGTGACGGGAATGCCGGGTAATCATCAATATTTTTATCGGCATACGTTTGGTATTCATAAGGGACCGGTTGAAAGTAAAAATTTCGCAACAAAATATTGCCTTTTTTATCAATCCCGTAACCTGTAAATTTGTCATTAGGCAATTTTATATAATATTGAAAATCCAGCTGTAAACTGTCATTTGGTTGTAAAGTTTTCGGCAAATTCATTGTAAAAACATCCGTCCGGAATTGACGAAATTTTATTTTCATCTCCACCTGATTGATTTTCAATTTTTTGAGGATAACACCGCCTCTTTCTTTCGCTGTAGAAAAATGAAAATTCAAATTATAATTTTCAAAAAGATTTTGAGCCAAAGCCGTATGTTTATCCGAATAAGCATTTGCCCAATTCAACAAAACCAAGCGTTTGACAGGCTGTGTATGACCATTTACAATCACACTTTGCTGATTTATTTGCAAATAACGTGTTATACTGTCATAAGCTATATCAATTCGATGCCGTTTTACTAATATTTGTCCTCTAACCGGCAACAAAAATCCTAAAATAAATATACTGACGACAATATGTTTAATTGACTTTAACAAATTTTATAAGTTGTTGATTATTAACATCTTTTTGTTTAATAAAATAAATACCGTTTGCCCAATCCGACACATCGATGTAGTCTCCGGTATGATAATTTTTAAAAGTCTTAATAAGTTGACCGGTTGTATTATAAATATCAAAATCTATCGGTGCGTTTAATTGAGAGACAATACTGAACCCAGAACGAACGGGATTGCCACCTGCAATATGGAAAGCAGGAGCATCTGCAATATCATCAATACCAATGGAAACAGGTGTTTCCAAAGTCAACACCACCGGTAAATGGTCGCTCATATTATACAAATGTTGCCGTAAAACATCATCGTAAGTGCTACCCTGACAATCTGAGCTAATAATAGACCGGTTAAAACAAGTGCCGTTATTACCATAAGCGGCATACGAGCCACTTACATAATGTAAGACGGGACTATTCATCAAATTATCCGATACGAAAATAAAATCAAATCGGTCGTCAAGACCGCCACCAACAAAATTATTATCAGGCACTGAATGTGTCGATTGCGTAAGAATATCTTTAAAATTTGCATTGTTGTGCCAATAGCCCGGACGGTCAACCGGGTCTTTTAATACAATAGCATTGTCGGGAGCAAGCAAATCTTGATACGCCGGTTCATTGGCACTGTAAAGATTGAAATCACCCGCAACAATCACAAAATGATCTGAAGGAATATTAGGAAAATCGTTAATCAAAACTTGCACCATATCATCCCTGATTTGCGGGTCATTACTATAATTCCCGGCTTTTAAATGAACTACATATACATCAATAAAAATGTTATCGGAAGGATCGTCAGATTTTAATTTTAAAGTATAATGATTGATATCCCTGACATAAGTTGTCAAATAAGTTTCATTGACCAATTCAAATTTAAATTTGTTGTAATACAACATTTGCTGCAAATAATAGTTACCGGAATGATTATATGAAAACGTTGAAGCGGCATAATTTTGCGTTCCTAAACAGTAATATAAAATTTCATCGGCACCGGTTTGATTTTCAATTTCACAAGCCATAAAAATATCGGGTTGGTAGCTTTGCAAAATCTCAAACAGCTCGTCACTCCTGTCCCCGCCGGTTCCCGAAGGATACTGTAACAAGTTGTAACTCATTAATTTAAGCTGAGTCTGCGCCTGTATTTTAAAAACCGACAATAATATTGATAAGATGTATAAAGATATTTTCATCTCTTGCGTGTTACCTGTGTTGATAAAAAAATTATACCGGAATACCGGTCTGTATTTTAAAAATTAGGACTCAATTGCCGTTTTTCATAAAAACTTACAATAATTTTTACCACTTCGTCCACATCATCGGTCAGATGAATCAAATCCATATCTTCAGGGCTGATATATTGATATTGATCCCTTAAAGTAGTTTTTATCCAATCAATCAAACCACCCCAAAATTCCGTATCGAACAATATCACCGGAAATTTTTCAATTTTTTTAGTTTGTATCAAAGTGATAGCTTCAAAAAATTCATCGAGTGTCCCGAAACCACCCGGCATTACGACAAATGCTTGAGCATATTTGACAAACATCACTTTACGGACAAAAAAGTAATTAAAATCCACCAACTTATCCGGATCTATATAAGGATTGGCTTCTTGTTCAAATGGCAAAACAATATTCAGTCCGGACGAGGCACCACCACCCTTTTGAGCACCTTTGTTTGCCGCTTCCATAATACCGGGACCACCACCGGTAATGATTCCAAAACCTTCTTCTGATAATTTTTCCGCAATTTTTTCCGCAATTTTATAATGTTTACTGTCACTTTTTGCCCGTGCCGAACCGAAAATCGTTACCGACGGACCTATTTTGTTCATTTTTTCAAAACCTTCTACAAATTCCGACATCACCTTAAAAATTTGCCAAGAATCATTCGTCTTAATACTGTTCCAATCTTTTTGTTTTTTCTTTGCTATCATAACCTCATTTTTTTTTTGAAATTGCTAATGTATAAAAATTTCAAATATTATTTGTGTCAAAAATTAATTCAGGGAATAAAAAAACCACCTGCAATGAGAAGGTGGTTAAGATTGTATCCGTTAAAAACCGGCAATTACATAGCCTCTATTTTTTTAGTCAAATCTTCAACCGCTTTATTTATCTCGGCGGTTAAATCCTTAAAATAGCTTTTTTTGTTGCCTGCTTTACGTCCTTGGTGAATTTTTTGATAAAAATTTTCATAAGCCGCAACCGCTTCTTCTATCAATTTTTCAGCCTGTTCATCAGTTATTTCAGGTTTTAATATACGTTTGATATTAACCTCATCGATAATATCTCCGAAAATATAATTGATATCTTTTTTTAATCTTTTTATGCTTGACATATTCTTCCTTTTTTAATTTTAACATTGCAAAATTACGGAAAAAAATCGAAATATTTTTTTAATTGATAAATTGATGACTTAATGTAGTTTATTGTTTATTTAGGTGTTTAATGAATGTTTTCTGTTTCAAACTGTAATTACGTCTTTTGAATTGAGGAATTGAGGATTTGTTCTGTTTCATTGAATAATACGTTTATTGATGTTTATTTACTACTTCACACCATATTATCATCTTTTAAATTGAGAAATTGAGGAATTTTTATTGATTTCAGTTTTTTAAACCACATAAGGCAGGCACATAAGGACACATAAGATTATTGATTTAGATGTTGCATGCAACGACTCTATCCCGCTCCCACGACTTACATCGGAGGCACGGGACGTCGCTGCGCTCCGCTTGATATCCCGTTTCCCGTGTCAACGGGACGTCGCTCTACTCCGCTTGCTACTTGATACTTGTTACTAATCAAGTTTATAGCCGAAACGCCTTAATTGTTCCGCCTTTTTACGCCAGTCTTTATTGACTTTGACATACAATTCCAAAAAGATCTTTTTACCGAAAAATTGTTCCAAATCTTTACGTGCTTCAGTACCTACACGTTTCAAACCACTTCCTTTGTGACCAATGATAATACCTTTTTGTGAATCACGTTCTACATATATTATTGAACGGATTTTAATTCTGTCATCATCTTCTTTAAATTCTTCGGTTTCCACTTCAACGGCATAAGGAATTTCATTTTTATAATGTTTCAAAATCTTTTCACGGATTTTTTCATTGACAATAAAACGTTCGGTTTTGTCGGTCAATTGGTCTTTATCAAAGTAAGGTGGCGATTCCGGTAACAATTCCAATATGCGTTTAACCACTTGTTCAATACCGAAACCGTGCAATGCAGAGATAGGATATATTTCAACTCCGGGTAATTTTTCTTGCCAATAGGTTATCATTTCTTCCAAATTTTCCTGATTTGCCAAATCCACTTTATTGATTAGCAATAAAACAGGCACTTCTATTTGCTTTATTTTGTCAAAAAACGCTTCATTTTTCAAATTTTTTTCACCGGCTTCAACCATCAATAATAAAATGTCGGCATCTTCAAAAGACTCTTTGACAAAATCCATCATCGATTCTTGTAATTCGTATGCCGGCTTAATGATACCCGGTGTATCCGAAAACACAATTTGATAATCATCTCCATTGACAATACCCAAAATACGGTGTCTTGTAGTTTGTGCTTTTGGAGTGGTAATCGCCAGATTTTCACCGACCACAGCATTCAAAAAAGTCGATTTACCGACATTCGGATTTCCGATAATGTTGACATATCCGGCTTTGTGTGGTTTAGTATTTTGGTTTGATTTACTGTAATTATTTTTCATTTTTTTTTAATTTTCCATTTTCAATTATTTATTTTCAATTCATCCCTTATCCCTCATTCAACTTGTTACTTGCTACTTGTCACTTGTTACTAAATCTTCTTTTTCCGCAATTCAAAATTCTTTCCCAAATAAACTTTTCTAACCAATTCATCGGCGGCTAATTCTTCCGGTGTGCCGTGTCTTAATATTTTACCTTCAAACATCAAATAGGTTTTGTCTGTAATAGCCAAGGTTTCCTGTACATTATGGTCGGTAATCAATATACCTATATTTTTTTCTTTTAGATGAGCAACAATTTTTTGAATATCCTCTACGGCAATCGGGTCAACGCCTGCAAAAGGTTCGTCAAGCAAAATAAATTTCGGATTGGATGCCAAAGCACGTGCGATTTCCGTTCGCCGGCGTTCACCACCCGACAAAAGTTTTCCCAAACGTTTGCGTTTTTCCGTCAATCCGAATTCATCGAGTAAGGCTTCCAACTTCTTTTTTTGTTCGGCTTTTGACAAGCCCGTAAATTCCAGCGCCGCTTTGATATTGTCTTCAACGCTCAAATCGCGAAAAACCGAATTTTCCTGTGCCAAATAACCGATACCCAATTGTGCCCTTTTATACATCGGATAATCAGTAATCTCAATATCATTGAGAAAAACTTTGCCTTTGTTAGGTTTTATCAATCCGACAATCATATAAAAAGTAGTCGTTTTTCCTGCTCCGTTCGGTCCTAACAAACCGGTAATTTCCCCCTGTTTTACTTCAAGTGAGATACCGCGCACCACTTCTTTTGAACCGTAACGTTTAACCAAATTTTCAGCTCGCAAGAGCATTTGTTTATTTGTATTTTCAGTTGTCATAAATTGATTTTCAAAAAATTACATTGTTTTATCAGGTATTGGACATAATATCCGAACCGTATTTTTTTCCAACGACTTTGGCTACATAAATGCTAAATTCATATAGAATCAACAAAGGAATAGCTACAATTATCTGGCTGATAATGTCCGGTGGTGTAATGACTGCCGCCAATAGCAAAATCAATATCAAAGCGTATTTTCTGTTTTGTTTTAAAAACTTATCATCGACAAGTCCCATTTTTGATAAAAAATAGATTAAAATCGGCATTTCAAATACCACGCCATTGGCTAAAACCGTTGTTCTTACCAAAGTATTATATGACGACAAATCGATATTATTGACTATTTCATCCGTGACAAAATAGTTTCCTAAAAAATTAACCGACAAAGGCGTTATGATAAAATAACCGAATAAAATTCCTAAAATAAACAAAGAAGTGCTCACAAAAATAAAAGTCAAACCTTGTTTTTTTTCGTGTTCGTACAAAGCCGGTTTGATAAATTTCCACAATTCATATATAATGTATGGCGAAGCAATGATGATACCGAAAATAAGAGATGTCCATATATGCGCCGAAAACTGCCCCGACATTGATCGGTTGATGATATTGATAGGTATTTTTTCTATACAAAGTGCTTCACTGATTTTACAAAACATACGATATGTGATAAAATCCGGATTTTTAGGTGCAAAAATAATTTTATCATAAACCGTTTGAATATTAAATGCTACAATCACAGCTCCAACAGCAATACCAACAGCCGAACGGAATAAGAATGTTCTTAAATCATTCAGATGATCGAAAATACTCATTTCTTTATGTAGATTGGCTTCCGTCATTTTATTGTTTATCTGGTTATTTGATGATATGGTTATTTGGTTAATCGGTTATCTGGTTATTTGATGATTATGGTTATCTGGTTATCTGGTTAATTGGTTATTTGTTGTCGGATGTCCGATGTCAGATGTATTATTCATTTCAGATTTCAGATTTGTTATCCCGCTCCCTACGGGCACGGGACGTCGCTTTGCTCCGTTTGCGATTTTTCAGACGTTGCGGTGCAACGTCTCTACATTATCAATTCTCCATTTTCAATTCATCTGCGCTTCCACATCAGACGCACGATCGTGCGTCTCTACATTCGCACTTTATCGCTTTTCCACTAGGCACTTTCCACTAAAAACCCGCACTTTCCACTTTCCACTTTCAACTTTCAACTAACTATATAATCCCTTCTTTCAATAAATCGTGCAAATGCACCATACCCAAATACCGGCCGTTTTCGTCAATAACAATCAACTGACTGATATTATGCCGTTGCATTTTATGTAACGCATCGACTGCCAGTGCATCCGGTGATATGGTTTTTGGATTGTTACTCATCACATCATTGGCCGTAATACCGGCAATATCGCCGGTTTGTTGTAGCAAGCGCCTGACATCACCATCTGTAATAATACCTTTTAATTCATTATTTTCAATAATTGCCGTAGCCCCCAAACGTTTGGCGGTAATTTCCAATATTACGTCTTTTATCAAATCCTGCGGTTTTGAAACCGGTTTTTCATTATTGACAATCAAATCTTTAACTCTCAAATAAAGCCGTTTACCCAAAGAACCGCCCGGATGATATTTGGCAAAATCCTGTTCATTAAATCCTTTATATTCCAAAAGAGCCACTGCCAAAGCATCCCCCATGACCAATTGCAAAGTTGTACTGGTTGTCGGAGCCAGATTATTAGGACAAGCTTCTTTTTCCATCGGCGTATAAAGTAAAAAATCGGCATTTTTGGCCAAATAAGAAGTTTTATTAGCCGTCAAACCGATAATCTTGTTGCCGAAATTTTTTATCAAAGGTATCAAAACCTTGATTTCCGGAGTATTACCGCTTTTAGACAATATCAAAACAATATCATCTTTTTGGATAATGCCCAAATCACCGTGAACCGCATCACTGGCATGCATAAAAACAGCCGGTGTACCGGTCGAATTAAAAGTTGCCACAATTTTAGTAGCAATATTGGCACTTTTACCTATCCCGGTCACAATTAACCGCCCTTTGGAACGGGCAATCAATTCGACCACTGCAACAAAATTATCATCAATTTGCGAACGCAACCCTGTCAATGCTTCTATCTCAATATCAACGGTTCGAACTCCCGATTC
>JALWFE010000121.1 GCA_027039975.1 Flavobacteriales bacterium | reverse complement strand
GAATATAAATGTTCGTATTGTTATAAAAACCAATTACATCGGATTCGTTTAAACCCGCAAAATCTAACGAAGCTGTACTACGTACCACCGGCAGATAGTCTTTGGTTTGCCTGCCATAATCGTCATATTCAATATGCGTAATAATATCCCCGCCACCGGGCGCTTGCGCATGTTTGATATTTTCAATAGGACGCCCCAAACCGTCAAAATAATTGATTTCAATACGGGCATTACCCGAATGAGCATCCGGAACGGTTACCGGTTGCGTATATACCGCTGTTTTAATATAATTCTGATCATTGCTCTGTGCCGTTATCACAAAGCCTGACAATGTTAATAATATTGTTAGTATTTTTTTCATTATTATCTGGTTATTTGATGATATTGATGAATTGATGATTTGTTGTGCTTCATAGAATATGTCGTTTATTGATGATTACTTTTTGCTTCAAACGATAATCCTGCTTTTTATTTGATGAATTGATGAACTGTGTCATTTCGATACCAACTTTTGTCGAGAAAGAAATCTCAATTTCAATTCTCAATTATCCATTTTCAATTCTCAATTTTTAATTATTTGTTATCCCGTTTCCTTCGTCAACGGGACGTCACTTCGTTCCGCTTGCTACTTGTTACTTATTTCAATGCTCCGCCTTCAAAACCTTCACACTACTTTCGGATTTATCCGCCGTAACATGAATGATATAAATACCTGCCGGATAGCCGTTCATATTTACCGGTATGATTCGTTCGCCGGTCAAATCTTCGGTTTGCAATACTTTACCGTTCAAATCCAACAATTGCAACCTGCCTTTTTCGTAATCTTTACCTATAACGGCTTTGGTATAGTTCAATGCCGGATTAGGGATGGCTTCCAAAGGCAATCTTTCGTGCAATTGTTTGTCTTTATCAGCAATCTTTACGATTAAAAAATCGGAATCGGCGTCACCTTTTGCCGTATGTTTGATACTGCTGCCTACCAATACATAACCGCCGTCACGCGTGGCTATGATTTTTTGCAATACCTCTTTTCGGCTAGTCCCTATAGAACGACGCCACAGTTCTGTACCGTCTGCTTGAGTTTTGATTAACAAAAAATCGTCTTTACCCTTACCGGTTAGCGGCAGTTTGGTGTTTGCCGCCGTATAAGCGCCCAATATCAAAGTACCATCGTTGTTTTGTACAATATTGGTCAAAAAATCATCGCCGTTGTTGTCAAATGCCGTCTGCCAGAGCTTATCGCCGTTCGGGTTGATTTTCAACAAAACAATATCGGCGGAATTTTTGGTTTTGGTTTTTTCAATCGGTGTACCGTTACCGCCCAACAAAATATTTCCGTCTTTCAATACAATCATGGCAAATAATTTATCGTCCGAAGTATCGCCGTAAGATTTTTGCCAAAGTACTTTACCGTTCCTGTCTGTTTTGAGTACCCACCAATCGGTTTTGCCTTTACCGGTTATAGTTTTGTTACCGCTTACGGGTGAAGCCGAATTACCTGCCAGTATCAAACTCCCATCGGACAGTTCAACGACTTGACGTAACATATCATTGTACCTGCCACCATAAGTTTGTTGCCAAACCAATTGACCATTGCTGTCCACTTTAACGAGCCAATAATCTAAAGCACCGAAATTCTCACCGTCTTTGATTATCAAATCAGGCGACGAAAATTTATTACCCGAAGGAATAAAATCTTCTGATGCCGAACTGCCGGCTATAAAAAAACCGCCGTCAGACGCTCTGATTATCTGACCGATACGTTCGTTTGCTTGTCCGCCTAAGGTTTTTTGCCACCGGATACCGCCGTTGATATCCAATTTGATCAACCAGATATCAAACTGCCCGATGTTTTCAGTAGATTTAATACCGTTTTTATCCGAATTACTAATACCGGCAAGCAGATAACCACCGTCAAAGGTTGGTATGATTTGTTTGAGATGATCAATGCCTTTACCACCGAAAAATTTGGTCCATTGTTTTTGACCGTCTTCGTCATATTTGGTCAACATATAATCATAAGTCCCTGCGTGTTGTACATCAGGATTTGTTTGCGATAAGCTGGCACCGGCAAGCAAAAATCCATAGTCTAGTGTTGATACGGCATCGTATAAAAAATCGGCATATTTACCACCTGCTTTGTGCTGCCATATCACGTCTTGCGCCGTTAGTAATTGTGTGACTAATAGTAGGATTGTTAGTATTTTTTTCATTATTATCTGGTTAATTGGTTATTTGGTTAATTGGTTATTTGATGATATGATGAACTGATGATATGATGAACTGATGATTTGATAAG
>JALWFE010000120.1 GCA_027039975.1 Flavobacteriales bacterium | reverse complement strand
TTTATTTTTAATGTTTTTTCTAACATTATTTATTCAAATTAGTTTTGCACAGACTAAAACCATTACGGGGGTTGTCAAAGAAGCCGGCACCGGCGATCCGCTTCCCGGCGTAAATGTTATAGTCAAAGGCACCGATACCGGTGCATCCACGGATTTTGACGGCAAATACACCATAAAAGCGGAACCCGGACAAACTTTGGTTTTCAGTTTTATGGGGTATCAAACCGTCACCAAAAAAGTAGGTGACAGCAGTGTAATCAATGTAACTCTCCAAGAAGAAAAAGAAATGTTAAAAGCCGTTACCATTAACGCTTTAGGTGTTGAAGTAAAAAAAGCCAGTCAAAAAGCGATTGCCATTTCAAATGTTAAAGCCAAAACGCTCTTATCCTCGGGTGAAAGCGATCCTGTTGCCGCTTTATCCGGTAAAGTATCAGGTGTTAAAATTAATTTAGCCTCGGGAGACCCCGGTGCTTCCACCAATATTACCATTCGCGGACCTAAATCCATCTTATTGAGTAACAAACCTTTATTTGTTGTTGACGGTATTCCTATCGTAGATGACATTTACGGTAGTGGCGTCGCAGGTGTGGAACGCCCTTCAAAAATTTCCGATATAGACCCTAATAATATCGAAAGTATCAAAATATTAAAAGGTGGTTCCGCAGCCGCTATTTGGGGTTCAAAAGGTGCTAATGGTGTTATATTGATTACCACCAAAAAAGGAAAAAAAGCGAGAAAAGGCCAATTCAATGTTACTTTATCCAGTTCGTTTAGTTTTGATAATCCCTTAACTAAATTTCCACTACAAGAAACCTTTGGACAAGGTTCACACGGAAAATATCCTAAGAATAACTTCTTTAACAAATCAGGTTCTTGGGGTGACAAAATAGAAGATAGAATCGGTGGAGATGATGATACATCAATAAATAACGGTAGCACCGAACCTTACTTTTTAGACCAAGACGGAAAAAAATGGGGATATATTTTCCAAAAAAATTCCAAAGAAACTTTTAATCAAAAAAATTATGATGCCGTTATCGGGACCGGCAATACCCTTAGAAATGCCGTTCAAATTTCAACTGCAACCGATAAATCACGTTATTTTTTAGGATTTAATCATTTAAATCAGACGGGTATTTTCGCCCAAAGTTATTACAAAAAAATAGGATTAAATTACAATTCGATAATGAATCCTAACAAAAAATTGACTATTAAAACCAATATTCAATACAGTAACACCAAACAAAATGCCATTCAAAAAGGCTCCAACTTATCCGGATTACTGTTAGGACTTTACCGTACACCGGCAGACTTTGACAATTCCGGTTATGTTGGAGAAAGACACGAAAGCGGTTTTGTGCATTTATTCAGCCATAGAAGTTACAGAAAACCTATCGGAACAATATATAAAGGTCAAGGAAGTGAAAGTGCAGGTTATAATAATCCGTTGTTTACTGTTTACGAACAAAAAAATCCATACTATTCCAATCACCTTATTTCCGGGACCAATTTTACCCATCAAACCTTTGAGTGGTTAAAATTAATTGCCAAAGCAGGTGTTGACTTTGCTACCGAAAAAGCCGATGAATATATGCCTGTAAACAGTTCGGAAGCACCACTGGGAAGTTACTCTACCTACATATACGAATATTTGCAAATCAGCGGCGATTTGATTGCTCAAATCAATACACAAATCAATCAAGATATTACAGCGGATATCCTGTTAGGTTACAATATTTTCCACCACGAAGCCGATTACAACTCTTCTTATTACACGGATTTTATTTTGCCTACCGGAACACCTACGGCCAGTAATGCGGTAACCGAAAAGAAAAATCCGGGTTTCGGCACTTCCGTAAAAAGAAAAAATTCCGCTTATGGAACAGCTACATTTACTTATAAAGATTTATTATACACAACTCTAACAGGCCGTATCGAACGTTCTTCGGCGTATTACGGATTGATCAGTTATCCTTCCGTATCATTGGCTTTTGATGCTCATAATCTAGAATATTTTAAAAATTCGGATAGTGATTTATTAAACCAACTAACTTTACGTGCCAGCTGGTCAAAAGTTGGTAACGAACCGCCCTCATACTTTTTGGACACCTATTATATAGCAGCGGCAGACGGTGACGGATACGGCTCATATTGGAGTGCTTCTCAATACAACGGAGCTTTTTGGAGAAGCTATTTAAAAGGTAATAAGGAATTGAAACCCGAAATCACCACCGAGCTTGAATTCGGTGTGGATGCCAAATTGTTGAAAAACCGTCTGAGTCTTAATGCCTCATATTACAACAGTAAATCGAATGATTTGATTTTGTATGAAAAAATTCCCGCCGCTACCGGCTTTTTATACAAATGGAACAACGTAGCTAAAATGAGCAATAGAGGTATCGAACTGGAAGCCAGTTATAAAATCATTCACAAACGTGACCTCGGTTTAACCCTTGGTGGTACTTTTACCAAAAATAAAAACAGAGTGGAAAAACTCAGAGGTAGTAGTTACATCGGATTGGACGGATTTATTTCAACTTCTTCCGGTGTAGCCGAAGGATACGGTTACGGTATTTTACGGTCCGGTGATTTTAAACGGGACAATGATGGCAATCTGGTTTTGGATAGCAATGGTTTCCCGATGAAAGGTGAGAAAATTTTTGCCGGTGATCCCAATCCGGATTTTCTCGCCAGTATTTATACAAATTTCAATTATAAAGATTTCAGTTTAAGAATATTAGCTGATGGCTCATTCGGTGGTCAATCATGGTACGGCACTTACGGTGCTTTAACGTTCTTTGGTAGAACATTGGAAACTGCCAATGAAGTGACTGTCTCAGCCTCCGATGCCGCCAATATTGTAAATTATGCCGGGCAAACTATCCAAAACTTACCGAATGCCGTCCAAAATCCCGATGGTTCTTATACCGTCAGAGGTAATCTCAAAGACTTTGGAGGCGGCACTGTCCTGCTCGATGAAGAATGGTACACAAGTGTCGGTGGTGGTTTCGGACCGGTAGGTACCCAATTTTTCAGAGATGCCACTTGGATAAAACTCCGGGAAGTGACCGCCGGATATACTTTTAGAGGTAAAATATTCGGTACCAACAAAATAAAATCCATCTACCTGGGTGTTACAGGCCGTAATTTATACCTTTGGACAAAAGACAAAGGTTGGTATATCGATCCGGAAAGTAACCTGTCCGGTTCCAGTAAAGGTCGCGGTTTGCAATACTTTAACCACCCGACTACTAAATCTATAATTTTTAGAACAACTATCACTTTTTAAATAAAACGTTTGAATATTATGAAAACTCTAAATAAAATAATTCTACTCATTATTGTTCTCGGATTTTCAACTTCTTGTAAAAAATTCGTTGAAGGTTATTATAAAGATCCCAACGGTGTTGATTTTACCGTTGTTGAACAAGAACTTACGGCTACTATGCTTGAAAACCAATTTTTTCAAAAAGGTGACGGGATACGTTTGGCTATGATGTGGATGAACCAAGCTACTGGAGCCGCCAGACAATATCAATCATTGGATAATTGGAACAATGCTTCCGGCGATGATTTCAATAATTCGTGGAATGCCGGCTATTTAACTATGGCACACGCCGATATCGTCATACAAAAAGCCGATCAAATCGGCAATCTTTCTATGAGAGGACTTGGCAAATTGTTTAAAGCTTGGGCAGGCGGTCAATTGGCAACTTTATGGGGTGATGTTCCTTTTTCGCAAGTAAATAAGATAGAACAATATCCCAATCCTGCATACGAAAGACAACGGGATGTTTTAGACCAAGTGCAGGACCTTTTGGATGAGGCCATAGCTGATTTAAATGCTTATTCAGGCGTCATTGACAGTGAGAGGGATATTTATTTTAAAGGCTTCAATTATCAGTGGATTATGGTTGCTCACGGTTTAAAAGCCAAATTTTATTTGCATACAAAAGAATATGATAAAGCTTTAAACGAAGCAGCGCAGGGTCCCGCTAGCACTTATGATGATTTGTATGCCAAATACGACAGTGATTTTGATGCTCCTTACGGAAAATGGAATCCTACCAGACAATTCTTAGCGCAAAGATCCGGAGATTTCGACGCTAGCGAATCTTTTGCCAATCAGAAATTATTTTCTCAAAGACAAAATAATAAAACCAACGACAATAGAAAAAACTATAATTATAGTGGTGATAATCTCAACGATGCAGCATCAGGTACACAAATCGGAAAATTCAGAGGCGATATGCCGATGGTTACTTATGGAGAGATGCTCTTGATACAAGCCGAAGCCGAATTACGTCTCAGCCCCGATGCTACCGGTATTGCCAATGCTTTGACACATTATAATACTTACAGAGCCTTATTAACAAGCGGTGAATACTCTGGCGGCTACGGAACCGGTAATTTTGACCCTTATGACGCTACCGATTTTGATGCCGGTGGTATGGAAAATCCCGATAATATCGACCCTGTAAAAGCTTTTTTCAGAGAAATTTTTGAAGAACGTTACATCTTCTTTATCGGTGATTATGAAGCATATACCGATTTTGCCAGAAGTTTTAACGATCCGATGGTCCCGGAATATATGAAATTACATTATGAAATGGATAACACTAACCCTAACTTCGGACAACCGCTTTATTCCGGACAACCTTTGAGGTTTATTTATCCGCAAGTGGAAGCCGATGCCAATGAAAACTTCCCGGGAACGGTAGATATCAATGAACCGCTTCCTATATTCCAACCACAGTAAATTAACTGAAAAAAATTAACCGGCTCTCAAAAACAGAGCCGGTTTTTAAATTTTTACTTACTTTTAACAAATTATCACTCAAAAAATCCTCATTTTCATCATAATTTTTTGTTAAAAAAAATAATTTTTAATTTTGTAATAGAGTCCGGAATAAGCCGAATAAGGACATAAAATAATTGAAGTAGGCATAAATAAAAAAAATTAAAAATTATGAAAAAAACATTACTAATTACAGCATTATTCTTAGGAATGATGAGTTTAAAAGCCCAAGAAGCACACTTTGGCATAAGAGCAGCCGGAAGTTTTACTAAATATAAAGCATCCGGCAATGGTGCTAGTGGCTACAATGATTTTTCAAAAGGTAAAATGAACTTTGAAATTGGCGCTGTTGGTGAATTTTTGTTAAATGATCAATTTGCAATTGCTCCGGAATTGAACTATGCCGGTAGTGGAGATAAGTTAGAATTAATTGATGGTGATTTAAAAGATGTGAAAATTTTATCTACTGCATACATCCAAATTCCCGTAATGGTAAAATACTATCTCAATGATAATTTAAGTTTAAATTTTGGTCCTCAAATCGGCATGTTGATGTCAGCACAAGGCACATCTAAAATTACTATTGATGGAGATACTGAAACCGTGACAGAAAACATAAAAAACGAATATAACTCAAATGAATTTGGATTCAATTTAGGTGGTAGTTTTAAAATGGATAATGGTTTATTCATAGATGTTAGATACTTCATGGGAATGAGTAATCTTGACAAATATTCTCATGATAGTAGTCTAAAAAGTAGCGGTATCAAATTTGGCGTTGGCTATTATTTCAACTAATAAAAAAAAAGCTATAAAGTTTTACAAGCCGCCCGGGATCCGGGCGGTTTTTTATTGCACCCACACGGGCAGTTGGTTCAAATCAATATCAAAAACCCAACTCATATAAAAATAAGCCACTAAAGTCAAAACGGCAATACCAATCAAATTCAACCAAAAGCCGGATTTGACCATATCGTGAATCGTCAAACGTTTACTACCGAATACAATAGCATTTGGCGGTGTTGCCACCGGCAACATAAACGCAAAAGATGCCGCTATGGTGGCCGGCACCATCAAAAATAACGGATTGACATTTATGGCAACCGCCAAAGCCGCCAAAATAGGTAAAAAGGTTTCAACCGTAGCCGTATTGGAAGTCAATTCGGTCAAAAAAGTAATAGTCGCCACGATAATCAACAAAATAAATATGGAAGGAATATCTTTTAAGCCGGTCAAACTTTCACCGATATATGCCGACAAACCGGATTCTTTAAAACCGGCCGCCAACGCAAAACCACCCCCGAACAATAAGATAATATTCCAAGGTATGCGTTCCGCCGTGCGCCAATCCATTAAATATTTGGATTTCTTACTGTTTTTTGCCGGAATGATAAACAATAAAACACCTATAAAAATAGCCACATTGCCGTCGGTAATCCATTTGGGATGTGCAAACAATTGAGACCAGCCCGGAATGGTAAAATCACCGATATGAATAGGACGCCTGAACAACCACAACAAAGCCAAACTGATAAACAATGCTAAAATCCAACGCTCTTCGTATTGCATTTTCCCTAACGAACGGTATTCTTTGTCAATTACTTCTTTACCAATATTAAAATTGGATTTGCCTTTTCTAAAAAAAGTAGCATACAGATACAAAAATGCCAATATCAATAATATAACCGACAACGGAAAAGCAAAAAGCATCCATTGGGCAAACGAGATATCCGGTGCTTGCGGAAAATAAATTTTAAATACTCTGACAAATAAAGGATTGGGCGGTGTCCCTATCAAAGTAGCAATCCCGCCTATCGAAGCGGCATAAGCAATACCTAACAACAAACCTTTCTCCATTTGACGGATGCCTGCATTCTCTTGTTGTATCTCTTCCATTTTAGCTACAATAGACAACAAAATAGGCACCATCATCATTGTCGTGGCTGTATTTGATATCCACATTGACAAAAAAGCCGTTGTAATCATAAATCCCATTAAAATACGGGCTGGGCTGAGACCTATCCACAACAAAAGGCGTAAAGCAATACGCCTGTGCAAATGCCATTTTTCCATCGCCAATGCAATCAAAAAACCACCTATAAACAAAAAAATCAAGTGATTAAAATAAACCTCCGATACCGCCTTGCCATTCATAATACCTAACAACGGAAACAAAGCTACCGGTATCAACGCCGTCACGCCCAAAGGTAAAATTTCGGTCAACCACCAAATAGCCATCAATATAGCCACACCCGCCATATACGCGATAACGGGCTTATCTTTGTCCAAAATACCGGGATATAAAATGAACAATGCCGCAAATACCGGAGCCAACAAAAATAACATC
>JALWFE010000119.1 GCA_027039975.1 Flavobacteriales bacterium | reverse complement strand
TTGGATTTACCCGGTGAAATAATTTTTGCGTTCTGTTATTCATTTTAGTATTTTTGCATAGCAAATTGAGTGAGCCGTCTTGTCGCTCCGGTTATTGCCGGAGAGGAAAGTCCGGACACCACAGAGCAGTATAGCGGATAACGTCCGCCCACCGTAAGGTGAGGACCAGTGGCACAGAAACCAGGTACAGTTCGGCTGTAGTGAAAAGGCTAAACTCTATACGGTGCAATGCCAAATAAACCCGCGCTATAAGACTTGCTCGGTCGAGCGGGAGGGTAGGCAGCTAAAGATAATTGGCAACAATTATCGCAGATAAATGACAAGACACGACAGAATCCGGCTTACAGGCTCACTCGATTTGTTTTTATTTGATATATCGATAAAAAATGATTACATTTGCAGTTGTCAATTTCATAAAATGTCAAATAATATATTTTCAAAATTAGAACAACTTGAAAATAAAATTCAAAAATTAATTCAAGAAAATTTTGAATACAAAGAAAAAATAGCTAATTTTGAAAAGTTAATAAAAGAACAAATGGATCAATTGCAGGCTTGTGAAGCGGAAAAACAACAATTATACCGGCAAATTGATCAATTGAAATTGGGTAAAGCATTTGCAGGCAATGAAGGAAATAATGAGGAAGCTAAACGTAAAATCGACAGTTTAATAAAAGAAATTAATCTTTGTATAGCGGCATTAAAAGATTGAAATTTTGGACGAAAAAGTTAAAATTAAAGTATCAGTTGCCGGAAGGATTTATCCTTTAAAGGTAACTTCTTTGGAAGAGGAACATGTCAGAAAAGCGGTTGATTTTATTGAAGAGAGAATAAAAATTATTGAAGATAAATATGATATAAAAGATATTCAAGACATACAAGCCTTGATATTGCTGGAAACGGCTTCCGAGTTATCGTTTTTGAAACAGAAATATCAAAAAGACATACAAGCAATTGAAGATAAAATCAATCAATTGTTACAAATAGGAGAGAAATAGTTCATAAAAAAAATATTGCCTGCACTTATTTTAATTTGTTAAACTCAACACAAACATATTAAAAAGGGTGAGTCGTAATTGTAAAAACAGGCCACACTATCCCTCAGGGATAGGCAGTTTTCTGCCGGTGGACGTTTGAGCAGTTCGTTAGCCCTAAACCTGTCTGAATGGGGTTTAATCAAAATTAAAAAATAAGTGTAGGCTTTTTTTATTATTTAAAAACAACATACAATTATGGAAACACTGATATACATACTTATAGGTTTAGTTGCCGGATTTATATTGACATACTTACTCAAAGGTTTTATAGATAAAAAACGTTCGGGAAGTATTATCAACAAAGCTTATAAAAAAGCGGATGATATTATTGTCAAAGCACAGGAAGAAGCCGGTCAAATCAAAAAAATAGCCGAAAAAGAAGGCGAAGCTCTAAAAAAAGAAAAAATTTTACAAGCCAAAGAAAAATTTTTAGAGCTTAAAGAGAAACACGAAAAACACATTTTGGACCGTGAAAAGAAAATCACGGAAATGGAAAAGCGCGTCAAAGATAAAGATTCGTTATTGGCATCGGAATTGGCTCAAACCAAAAAACTGGCTAAGGAGCTGGAAGAAAAAGAAACGCTTTTTGAAGAAAAACTCCGTTTTTTGGACAAACGTGCCGAAGAAATCAAAAAAACACACGAAAAACAATTGCAATTATTGGAACAAATTTCCGGTTATTCGGTAGAAGAAGCCAAAGCCGAGTTGATAGAATCGTTAAAAGAAGATGCCAAAGCCGATGCGATGAAATTTATTCAAGAAACGGTTGAAGAGGCCAAAATGACAGCTCAAAAAGAAGCTAAAAAAATCATTATCAATACCATACAACGTATCGGAACGGAAGAAGCCATTGAAAATACCGTTACAACTTTCCACTTGGAAACCGATGAAATCAAGGGTCGTATCATAGGACGTGAAGGCCGTAACATCCGTGCTTTGGAAGCGGCTACCGGTGTTGAAATTATCGTTGATGATACACCCGAGAGTATTTTGTTATCGGGTTTTGATCCGATAAGACGGGAAATTGCCCGCTTGTCCTTGCACAAACTCGTTACCGACGGCCGTATCCATCCCGCGCGTATCGAAGAAGTGGTTCGCAAGACCAAAAAACAATTGGAAGAAGAAATTATTGAAATCGGTAAACGCACTATTATTGATTTAGGTATCCACTCCTTGCATCCCGAATTGGTTAAAGCCGTCGGACGTATGAAATACCGCTCGTCATACGGACAAAACCTGTTGCAACATTCCCGTGAAGTAGCAAAGATTTGCGGTATTATGGCCGCCGAATTGGGCTTAAATCCTAAAATTGCCAAACGGGCAGGTTTGTTGCATGATATCGGTAAAGTCCCTACGGATGACACAGAGATGCCTCATGCCTTACTCGGTATGCAATGGGCTGAAAAATACGGCGAAAATCCTGATGTGGTTAATGCTATCGGGGCACATCACGATGAAATAGAAATGACTTCATTATACGCACCTATTGTCCAAGTAGCCGATGCTATTTCAGGTGCCAGACCGGGTGCCAGAAGACAAATTCTGGAATCTTATCTCAAACGACTGAAAGAATTGGAAGAAATTGCTTTCGGTTTTCAAGGTGTTCAAAAAGCTTATGCCATACAAGCCGGTCGAGAATTGCGGGTTATCGTTGAAAGCGAAAAAGTCGATGATGAAAAAGCCAAACAATTGTCGTTTGAAATCACGCAAAAAATTCAAACCGAAATGACTTATCCCGGACAAGTAAAAGTAACGGTAATCCGTGAAACACGGGCGGTTAATATTGCTCGTTAAGTTATTAGTAGCAAGTATCTAGTAGCAAGCGGAGCGCCCCTAACGGGGCTCAATCAAATCAAAAATCTGACACTTCGACAAGCTCAGTGACCGAATCGAAAATCTGAAATCAATAAAAATCCTCAATTCCTCAATTTATGAAACGAATAATAAGGTTTATAATAACAAGCAATCATCAATAAACGAATTATTCAATGAAGCACAATATTTCCTCAATTCCTCAAATTATAAGATGAGAATAAGGTATGAAGTAATAAACAAACATCAAAGAAAATAATACTCTATGAACCTAAACTTTCAACTTTTAACTTTTAACTTTTAACTAATGCAACTAATCATACTTCAAAACTTTAACCGGAGAGATTTTACTGATAACCAATACAGGTAGTAAAAGCATCATTAAAATAGCTATCAAAACACCGGCATTGAGCAGAATAATATGCTTTAAAGTGATATAAACCGGTGCTGTTCTGACGTAATAAGTTTCGGGATTGAGTTTGATAAAACCAAAATGTTTTTGAAAAAAAATCAACCCTAAACCGATGATATTTCCAATCAATAAACCCGTAGTGATAATGTATGCCGCTTGAATTAAAAAAATTGTTTGGAGTTTTTTATTGGAACTTCCCAAAACTTTCATAATGGCGATGAATTGCCGTTTTTCGAATATCATCACCAACAGGGTGGTAATCATATTAAGCCCGGCAATGAAAATGATGATTACCAAAATTAATAAAATGTTGAAATCGAACATATTAAGCCAATTGAATATCAACGGATATTTATCAATTATCGATTCGGTATTCAAAGTGGAAGGAACATTTTCGTAAATTTCTTTTGTTTTGGGAATGATTTGGTCAAAATCGTTTAAAACCACTTCAAATCCGCCTGTCAATGTATCCGGCCATTTATAAAGTTTTTGCACCATTTTTAAATCACCGACAATATAAGTTTTGTCAAAATCTTCAAAACCTGAATCGTATATACCGGCAATTTTAAAAACCCGTAACTGCGGTTTTTGAGAACCTTGCCGGAGAAAAAACGTGTTGATTTTTTGATGTAATTTCAAATGCAAGCGATCGGCGATGGTTTTAGACAGTATAATACTGTCATTCAAATGTTTACCGAAATACGGTATTTTACCTTTTATCATATAGGGTTTGAACAAATCCCATTGATATAAACTGTCCACTCCTTTTAGTATAATCCCTTCAAAATCTTTCTCTGTACGAATGATACCGCCAATGGTAGCAAATGCTTGAACATTTTTAATACCGTCAATATTTTTAAATTGAGGGTAAAAATCTTGATGCAGAGATACCGGTTTTAAGGTCAAACCCGACTGATTGGTATCATAATTGCTGATAATAATATGACCGGAAAAAGCCGAAATTTTTTCTCTGATTTTGTGTTGGAGACCAAATCCGGTTGCCATGGAAATCAACATAATAATCACTCCGATCGCTATGGACGTAATAGCGATTTTAATAATCGGGGAAGAAATCTTATTTTTGTGGTCTCCCGGACGTAAAAGGCGTTTGGCAATAAAAAGATTATTATTCAAAATATCGTAAATTTATGCAAGTCAAAAATACATATTTATTAGTTATTGTGCTATTTTTAATCGTTTTTTCGTGCAAAAGTTCATCAAAAGAACCGGATAATCCTTTTTATACGAAAGAACAACTGAAAATTTTACCGGGAGCCTATGATACCAAAGCTTATTTTCCCTTACTCTACAAAAAGCGTGTTGCTGTTGTTGGTAATCAAACTTCGGAAATTAACGGAACACATTTGGTTGATACGCTGTTGCACAGCGGTGTGAATGTTATCAAAGTGTTTGCACCGGAACACGGATTTCGCGGGCAAGCTTCTGCCGGAGAGCAAGTCGCTGATTCCAAAGATAAAAAAACAGGTTTACCTATAATTTCACTTTATGGAAAACATAAAAAACCGATGATTAATGATTTGAAAGATGTGGATATAATTGTTTTTGATATTCAAGATGTCGGCGTTCGCTTTTATACATATATTTCCACATTACATTATGTAATGGAAGCCGCCGCAGAACAACATATTCCGGTTATTGTATTAGACCGTCCCAATCCCAATGCCGGTTATATCGACGGGCCGGTTATGGAAGATAAGTATCGTTCTTTTGTGGGTATGCATCCCGTTCCCATTATTTATGGTATGACCATCGGCGAATATGCCCGCATGATAAACGGAGAGCATTGGCTAAAAAACGGTGTGGAAACAAATTTAACCGTCATTCCCATTCAAAATTATACGCATCAATCGGTTTACAAGCTACCGGTCAAACCTTCTCCTAATTTACCTAATTATCAATCGGTTAAATTATATCCGTCCCTTTGTTTATTTGAGGGAACTGACATCAGTGTAGGGCGGGGGACCCCCTTTCCGTTTCAAGTTTACGGTTCGCCTTATTTGCCAAAAAGTGATTTTTCATTTGTCCCGAAACCAAATTCTGCCAGTAAATGGCCTATCCATAAAGGTGAAATCTGTTACGGAAAAGATTTACGTCTGGTTACACCACCGTCTGAATTATATTTGGGTTGGTTGATCAATGCCTACAAATCTTATCCCGATTCTTTGAAGTCAAAATTTTTTAATAAGTTTTTTGTGAAACTGGCCGGTACGGAAAATTTACAAAATGATATAGAAAAAGATGTGCCTACTAAATATATAAAAGCAAAATGGCAACCGGCAATTGATAAGTTTAAATTAATCAGGAAAAAGTATTTATTATATCAATAATTTGTTAAAAATCATAAGATTATAAAAAAGAATATGAAAAAAAGAATTATTACAATCATAGGAATTCTTATAGTAAATGTTGTCACTATAGCACAAAATCCTAAATTAAAAATCGGTTATAACCAAATAACAATACCAATAAATACTGCCTTTAAAATAAGTGTGGAAATAAAAGATGGAAAATTAGAAAATTTTAAATTATTAAATCAAACAAAAGTTGACAAGCCTGCAGATATTATAAATATGTTTGAAAATGTAAAAAAACAAGATATTATTTCTAATGAAATTGAATTTTCATTTTGCTATGGCGATTTTATGGGAGATAAAAACATTGTGTTAATAACAATTAATCATCTTGAAAAACCAATAACTTTCAAAGCGAAAATTAAATATAAAGGAACTCAAAAATATAAAGAAACTTCAATACTGGACAAATATCCGAATGTTCTTTCTATTGAACAATGGCAAGATGAGATAGAATCTATTATTTTATATGATTTTAAAATCGTAAAAAACAAATAATGAGTTATTTATATACAGTATATTATTTGTTATTTATTTTATTTTTATGAAAATATTATTATTAGGCGAATATAGCCGTTTACATAATTCGTTAAAAGAAGGCTTGGAACACCTGGGACACAAAGTTTTGTTGGTCGGAACGGGAGATAATTTTAAGCAATATCCTTCCGATATCGATGTATCCTCCAAATTAAGAAAACGCTTTTTTCAAAACAAATGGTGGTTATCTGTATATTTTTTAACCGGGTATAATCATTTTCAAAAAGATATTTATAAAAATTTATTGAAAATTTTACCGCAATTAAAAGATTATGATGTCGTTCAATTAATTAATGAAGACGCTTTTAGAATATATCCTGATGATGAAATTGCTTTTTATCAAAAAATTTTCCGGCAAAATAAATCGATTTTTTTATCGGCTTGCGGAGAGGACACACACATTATAAAATACTATGACGAAGGTCATATGAGATATAGCATTTTAGACCCGTTTAAAAAGAATCCGGATTTAAAAAAAGAAGCTTATTATTCGTATAAATATTTGCAACCGGCTTACCGGAAATTACATGAATTTGTCGTCAAAAACGTATCAGGTATCATCCCGTCGGATTTGGATTATGCCATTCCTTACCGTTTACACTCTAAGGCTTTACCGATGATACCTAATCCCGTAAATATTGATAAAATAAAGTTTAAGCCGTTGAAAATAAACAATAAAATTAATATTTTTTTCGGGATAAACAGATTAAGTTTTTATAAAAAAGGTTCAGATATAATTCTATCCGCACTAGACATTATCAAAGAAAAATATGACGGAAAAGTCAGGGTAATGTTAGCGGAAAACCTGTCGTACAATGACTATATCAAACAATATGATGAAGCGCATATTTTTATAGACCAACTTTATTCATATGACCAAGGATTTAACGCTTTGGAAGCTATGGCAAAAGGCAAATGTGTATTGACCGGTGCCGAAAAAGAGTTTTATGAACATTATCGATTAAAATACGACCCTGCTGTCAACGTGTTGCCGGAATTAGATGATGTCGTAAAAAAACTATCCGGATTAATAGAAAACCCGGATA
>JALWFE010000118.1 GCA_027039975.1 Flavobacteriales bacterium | reverse complement strand
ATTGAGGATTTCATTAGTTGAAAGTTGAAAGTTAAAAGTTGAAAGTTATGGTTCATAGCATATCTTGTTTTTTAATGATTGTCTGTTATTTCAAACCATATTATTCGTTTCATAAATTGAGAAATTGAGGAGTAGGTCGCTGAGTGATTTTGTGAGGAACGAACAAAATCATATCGAAGCGCACTTCCTCAATTCCTCAATTCCTCAATTCCTCATTTCCTCATTTTTTCCTCAATTCATCAATTCATCAACTCATCAATTCATCAATAATTATCCATTCTCTATTCTCAATTTAAAAGAACTACTTGTTACTAAAATTTAATAATGTTTGACCCCCAAGTAAATCCCGAACCGAAGGCAGCGGTTACAACGATATCACCACGTTTTATACGGCCTTGTTCCCAAGCTTCTGTTAAAGCGATAGGAATGGAAGCGGCGGTGGTATTGCCGTATTTTTGAATATTATTCATAATTTGTTCGTCTTTCATACCTAATTTTTTCTGAACAAATTGTGAAATACGCAGGTTGGCTTGATGCGGGATTAATAAATCAACATCTTGCGGTGTCAAATTGTTGGCTTGCAGCCCTTCCATAATGACTTCCGGGAATCGTGTTACGGCATGTTTAAAAACATAATTGCCGTTCATATAAGGATAGTAAGATAAATCTTCCGAGTCCCAATTTTCTACCAGTTTGTTAGGTGGATTCTGGTTACCGGGGACTTTTACGGTAAGCTCTTCGGCATATTTTCCTTCGGAATGCAAGTGGTTTGATAAAATATCACTATCATCGTCACTGCGTGACAATACGACGGCACCGGCGCCGTCACCGAAAATAACGGCAACGCCACGTCCGCGGGTGGATAAATCCAAACCGGTGGATTGCAATTCGGAACCGATAACCAAAATGTTTTTGTACATCCCTGTTTTTATAAATTGGTCGGCAGTAGCAAGAGCATAAACAAAACCCGAGCATTGATTACGGACATCCAATGCACCAACTGTATCACAACCGAGCATTTTTTGAACCTGAACCCCACCGCCCGGGAAATAATAGTCAGGACTAAGCGTTGCAAAAACGATAAAGTCAATATCCTTTGGAGTCAAATTAGCATGCTGCAATGCTTGTTTTGCGGCTTTAACTCCCATCGTAGCTGTTGTGTTGCCGTCTCCCGGCACAACCCAATGCCGTTCTTCTATACCGGTGCGTTCCCTTATCCATTCGTCACTGGTATCCATATATTTAGTTAAATCATTGTTAGTTACTATCCTTTCGGGGACATATTTTCCTAGTCCTGTAATTTTTGATTTGTACATAACTGTAATTCTTTGATTTGCTACAAAAATACATTATTTTTTTAATAATACTTGCAATAAATAAAACCATGTTTTAATATCGAGGTCTGCAATATTTATGCTTGTTCAATAAGTTTATCAACCAGCCGGGGTAAACCTGTTCCGGCTTTTTCACGAATGACAGTCAATGGATTCGGGATATTAATTTCTTTGGCATTAGGGTCAATATAATAAACCTGTACGTCACTGCGTAAATAGCCTACTAATCCGGCAGCAGGATAGACGAGCATACTGGTCCCGACAATAATAAAAATATCTGCATTTGCGGTTAATTCCGCCGCTTTGGTAATCATCGGTACCGGTTCGCCGAACCAAACAATATGCGGACGCAGTTGAGCGCCGTCTTCGGCAAGGTCGCCTATATGCAAGTCATCGTGCCATTCATAAATTAAATCCGGATTTTTTTCGCTTCGAACTTTGTATAGTTCGCCGTGAAGATGTAAAACGTTTTTATTTCCGGCACGTTCGTGTAAATCATCGACGTTTTGAGTAATGACTTGTACCGGAAAATGTTCTTGTAGTTTGGTAATGGCTTTGTGAGCTTCATTAGGTTGGACGTCTTTTAATTGTTTGCGACGCAAATTGTAAAATTTCAATACCAGCTCCGGATTTCTTTCCCAGCCTTCCGGTGATGCCACTTCCATAATGTCGTGGTTTTCCCAAAGTCCGTTAGAATCTCTAAAAGTCGGGATGCCGCTTTCTTGGCTTATACCGGCACCTGTTAAAATGACAATGTTGGGTTTCATATTTTAATGTTTTTGGTTTTTAATAATACGATATTTTCAACGTGATGTGTATGAGGAAACATATCAACAGGTTGCATTTTGACTATGTCATAATCGTTTTTCATCATTGCCAGGTCGCGGGCTTGTGTAGCGGAATTACAGCTGACATAAACGATACGGTCAGGTGACAGACGTAAAAGATTTTCCACTACTTTCGGATGCATACCGTCGCGTGGCGGGTCGGTGATGACGACATCGGCTTTGCCGTAATGTTCGATAAATTCTTTTGTAAAGATGTTTCGCATATCGCCTGTGATAAATTCTACATTATCTATATTGTTGAGTTTAGCGTTGTTTCGGGCGTCTATTACGGCATCTGAAACGGATTCTATACCGGTAACTTTACGGGCGTGACGGGCGACAAACATCGCTATACTCCCGATGCCGGTGTATAAATCGTAAACGGTTTCGTGTGGCTGAATGGCGGCAAATTCACGTATTTTTTTATACATCCGTAAAGCTTGTTTTGAATTGGTTTGAAAAAACGATTTGGCCGAAATACGGAAAGTCAAATTTTCCCATTTTTCTTCGATATAATCCTTTCCATGATACAAAATGACGTCTTGGTCATAATACGAATCGTTGTCTTTTTCATTGACAATATATTGCAGGGAAGTTATTCCGGGAAATTTTTGTTTGAGATGCTCCAAAATGCTTTCCGTTGCTTTACGGTCGTTTTTGTACACTTGTAGAACAACCATCCATTCGCCTATGGATGTATTTCTAATCATCAAGGTGCGTAGCAATCCCGTTTTATGACGCGGGTCAAAAAAGGGGATATGATGTTTTATGGCATATTCTTTGACAGCATTACGTATCTGATTGGAAGGGTCCTCTTGTAAGTGACATTGTTGGATATCTAAAACCTTGTCCCACATACCGGCAATATGAAATCCTATACCTTCAATATTTTCAATATGTTTTTGTGAATGGATTTCTACGGGTGTCAACCAGCGACGTGCAGAAAATGAAAATTCCATTTTATTACGGTAATTGTAAATATCCGGTGACGGCATAATCGGGTCAATGGGTTCGGGGAGTTGCAGTTTTCCGAGTCGTATCAAGTTGTTTTCCACTTCTTTTTGTTTGTAATATAATTGAGCATCATATTGAATATGTTGTAATTTACAACCGCCGCAAATTCCGAAATGATTACAAAGTGGCAAGGTTCTTATATCTGAAAATTTGTGAACGGCAACCGCTTTGCCTTCGTAATATGCTTTACGTTTTTTAGTCACTTGAATATCGGCAATATCACCGGGTGCTAAGTAAGGTACAAAAATGATTTTACCATCCGGAGCCTTACCAACCGCTTTGGCTTTGGCCCCCAAATCTATTATTTCGATATTGTTAAATAAAGGTTTTTTATGTCTCCCCATAATGAGACAAAAATAATACTTTTTAGGTGTTATTGAAAATTAAAGTTTATCTCTATCTTTGCCAAAAAAACAATGATAGTCGATACACATACACATATTTTTGTTTCTCAATTTGATAAGGATAGAGACCAAGTAATACAACGGGCTAAGGATGCCGGAGTTGAAAAATTTGTTTTACCTAATATTGATGTGGAAAGTATAGACAGGTTGAAACAATGTGTAAATGAATACCCCGTTGATATGTTGCCATTGATGGGATTACATCCGACATCGGTAAAAGAAGATTACAAAGAACAATTATCCGTTATACAACAAGAATTGGATGCAGGAACATATTATGGTATAGGAGAAATAGGAATTGATTTATACTGGGATAAAACTTATTTAAAGCAGCAGCAAGAGGTTTTTCAAAAGCAGCTGCAATGGGCAAAAGAAAGAACATTGCCGGTTAGTATTCATATCCGTGATGCTTTTGATGAAGTTTTTGAAATAATAGAACAAGAAAAATTCCCCAACTTAACCGGTGTATTTCATTGTTTTACAGGAACTTTTGAACAAGCCCGGCGAGCCGTAGATTTAAATTTTTATTTGGGCATTGGCGGTGTTGTAACTTTTAAAAACGGAAAAATCGATAAGTTTCTACATCAAATACCTCCTCATTATATTGTAGTTGAAACAGATGCACCTTGGTTGGCACCAACACCTTATCGAGGTAAACGTAACGAACCTGCATATATTGATATTGTTGTAAATAAATTATCGGAAATTTATCAAATGAAACGCAAAGAACTCGAATGTATTTTGTTTCATAACAGTATGGATATTTTCAATTTTTAATGATTTTAGAAGAAACATTATTAATTGTAAAAATATTTTGTATTTAAAATACGAATTTAAGAAAAATTTTAAAGAAGCTTAAAAAAAATGTTTGCATTTTAGATAATTATAAACTATTTATTTAACTTTGCATGTTGTTAATGTTTTTATACGTAACAATAAGAAATAGAAAATATAAACTTATGAAGTTCAATCACTTATTTATCATATTTATATCCTTTGTCATAGCAACAGCTTATGGACAATCCAAAAAGACGGAAGTAGCAGACCGGTTGTTTGATTTGTTTAAATTTCAAGAAGCTATCAGGGCATACAAAAAAATATTAAAACACGATAAGAAAGACGCTATTTATATTTATAAAAAATTAGGAGATGCATATTCCATAATCAGTCAACCGGAAGAAGCTGAAAAATGGTATGCTAAGGCTGTTTACGATACTGATGATGCGCCTATTTATTATTATCGTTATGCAATGACATTACGTCAGAATAAAAAATATGATGAATCGGTCGAATGGATGACTATTTATAAACAGAAATCGGGGATGAGCGATAGCCGTCTTGAGGAATTTTTTAAAGAATTGGATATTGTTGAAAAAGTTAAACGTGAAGGCAGTAAAGCACAAATTTATGGTTTATCTATTAATAGTAAAAATACTGAATATGGTGCTGTTTACTTCGAAAATGATAAAATTGTTTATACATCAAACAATATAAAAGCCAAAGGAAAACGGCGTTCATCTTATGATAATTTACCATTTACCGATTTGCTTGTAGCCGGTCGTCAAGGTGAATATGATTTTATTGGAGAACAATCTTTTTCTCCGGTTATTAATACCGATTATCACGAAAGTTCTCCGACATTCAATAGTGATTATACGGTGATGTTTTTTACCAGGAACAATTTAAATCCTCAAAAACGGAATAATTTGCGGGATTATAATTTGAAAATTTACCGTAGTTTTAAACAAAAGGATGGTTCGTGGTCGCAACCGGAAGAAGTCCATTTTGACAGTGATGATTACAATTGTGCCCATCCATGTTTAAGTAAAGACGGAAAAACCTTGTATTTTGCATCTGATATGCCCGGAACTTATGGAAAATCAGATATTTATAAAGTAAAAGTCAATAAAGATTGGACTTTGGGTAAACCCGAAAATCTTGGAAAAAGAATCAACACTGAGGGAACTGAAACTTTTCCTTTTGTTGATTCTGACGGCAATTTGTTTTTTTCTTCGGATGGTCATGCAGGGCTTGGCGGTTTGGATATTTTTGCTGCTTTTTATACTTCATCGGGTAAATTTTTTATGTTAAAAAATTTAGGATTACCATATAACAGTTCAAAAGATGATTTTGCGTTTATAATTAATG
Organism: Flavobacteriales bacterium; assembly: GCA_027039975.1. Lineage (GTDB taxonomy): Bacteria > Bacteroidota > Bacteroidia > Flavobacteriales > Flavobacteriaceae > WGBX01. The sequence continues at coordinate 17,446 of JALWFE010000118.1, read as the reverse complement.
AAAATCAAGATGAAGGCTTTTTTTCATCTAACAGATTAGGAGGAGAAGGTTATGATGATATTTACTTGTTCCGTCCGTTTGAAAAAATTAAACCATTTGTTTATTTTGTCGGTTATACTAAGGATAATAACGGGTTTGTGATTCCAAATGCCCAAGTTGAATTATTCAGTGACGGAAAACTTGTCAGCAAAAAAACTTCATTATTTACAGGCCGGGTGGCATTTTTATTGGATCCGGAAAAAAAATACGAAATCCGGGCACATCGAAAAGGATATAAGGATGCAGTGGTTAAATTAAATACTTTTGATGTTAAAAAATCACGTATAGAACAAGATATTATTTTAAAACAGATACAAAAAATACGTGCTTGTGCAGCAGATTATCATACAAAAGAAGCCTTGGATAGTGTACAAGTAAAAATTTACGGACACAATGGAACAAACGAACAATATATATTGTATACCAAACCAAATGGTTGTGCTGATTTTGAAGTTCCCGAAAATATGATACAAAAAGAAGTTTCTTACGAATTTGAATTTAGAAAAAAGGATTATTTACCAAAACGTTACGTTTATATTAATAAATTGGGCAAAGATTCCATTAATTGGATTAAACCAAACAAACAACGTATTTATTTAATCAGGTTAAAATTGAATCCTATTTACTTTGATTTGGACAAATGGGATATAAGGCCTGATGCGGCTGCTGAACTGGATAAAATTGTGGGCTTACTAAAACAGTATCCGAAGATAAAACTCAGTATGGAATCTCATACTGACAGCCGTCAAACGAAAGCTTACAATATGGCATTATCACAAAGACGTGCACAAGCCACAATGAAATATCTTGTCGATCACGGTATCGACCCAAAACGTTTGAAAGCGCGGGGATTTGGTGAAAGCCGCTTGGTTAACCACTGTTCGGATGGTGTGAAATGTACCGAAGAAGAACACCAAATGAACCGTCGTACAGAGTTCATGATTATCAGTGACGAAGATGATGAATAATTTCAGCAAATATTCTATAAAAAAACACGCCGGAAAATCCGGCGTGTTTTTTTAGTAGCGGGAGCAGGACTCGAACCTGCGACCTTCGGGTTATGAGCCCGACGAGCTACCTACTGCTCTATCCCGCGATTTTGTTTTGCAAATATACAACAAATATATCGTAATTGTCAAGTATTTTATAAAAATTTTTTTATAAAAACGAAAAATATAAATTTTAAAATAAAATACGGGGTACAGCATCACTCGTAAAAAGCCGGTTTAATACGGAGATACTTTCTTTTGTCATACATTATTTAGCTAAATTTATCATCATATTCCGGTGCGTATAGCTTCGACGGGATTGAGACGTGCCGCTTGCCAAGCCGGCCACAAGCCTGCTATAATACCGATGATCGATGAAATAAATAAACCTAATACTATATTTTTAAAAGTTAAACTGATGTGAATGCTATCGGAAATTTGCGAAACGATTGCTGTGCCTGCCCAAACTAAAAGAATGCCTAAAACACCGCCAATCATTGATAAAAACATTGATTCAAACAAAAATTGCCATAAAATAAATGAATTTTTGGCTCCCAATGCTTTTTGTATACCTATTTGGCTGGTACGTTCTTTTACCGATACAAACATAATATTGGCAATACCGAATGCTCCGATTAACAATGAAAATAAGGCTAAAAATCCGCCACCAAGTCGCAAAACTTTGGTCATTTTGGCAACTTGGTCTTTTAAGGTATTGATATTGTTGACAAAGAAATTGTTGATTTCTCCGGGTTTTAATTTCCGCTTTTGACGTAACAAAATGGTAATACGGTCTGTTATTTTTTTTACATCGGCGGAAGCTTTGGGGGCGACTATAATAGCAGTAAAAGATTTGTGAGGCATAACAATGGTACGTGCAAAATTACTGGAAATAAAAGCTCTTCCATCATTTCCCGGGCCTATTCCTTCGCCTTCTTTTTTTAGTACACCTATAACTTTAACTTTCTTTCCGTAAATTCTGACGGTTTTTCCCAATGCAAGCCGGTCGCCGAAAAGGGCTTGTTTCAAATCGGCTCCCAATACAATCACAGGTGCCGCCCTTTCTTCTTCGGCTTTGTTAAAAAAACGTCCTGCTTCAAAGTCTAATTCCTGAATATTGGGAAATTCCGCTCCGTCGGCAATCAATTCCGCTCCTGAAACCGTTTCACCTCCCGGAACCGTAATTTTTGTTACCGGCATAAAAATGCGGAAAGTGACGGCTTTTACCCGGTCACGGGATAAATTCTTTTGCAAAAATTTGTATTCGTCAATGGTTGGAAAAGGAAAATTTTTACGTTTCCAACGTGGCACACCGGACTGTCCCATAAAACTGAATTTGGTAATATATAGCGTGTTTTGTCCGAATTTATTCATAGAACTCATCACTATATCGTTCAACGCATCTATTGCCGAATAAATAGCTATAATGGAAAAAATGCCGATACTAACCCCTAAAAGTGATAATAAGGTTCTTAAAATATTACTTTTCAATGATTTAATGGCAAACTTTAAACTTTCTGTCAATTCAAAAAATAACCTTTTCATAATATAAAAACAGATAGAAATAAAAAAAAGAGTTTGAAGCATATATAATAAAAAAGGAGAAATATGATAAATTGAAAATTATGATTAACAGAAAAGTAAAGACTAAGAAAGCGAAAATCAAAATACAAAATATTACTGAAGCTTGACGAAAAAAAATACAAAATATTACAAAAATCATCTTTTTATTTCTTAATTTTGTAACTTTCAATGATATAGTTATATTAACAAACAAGCAAAGCAAAAAAAAATGGGATTTTTTAACTTTCTAACCGAAGAAATAGCCATAGATCTAGGAACAGCCAATACATTAATCATTCATAAAGATCAAATTGTAGTTGACAGTCCGTCAATTGTAGCCAAAGATACCAGAAAAAACGAATTGATTGCCGTAGGGCTTGAAGCGGCGATGATGCAAGGCAAAACCAATCAAAATATTGAGATTATAAGACCTTTAAAAGATGGCGTTATCGCTGATTTTGAAGCGTCTGAAATGATGATAAAGGAACTTATACGGAACATTCCCACTTTAAAAGGCAGATTGTTTCAACCGAAATTAAAAATGATTATTTGTATTCCGTCCGGAATAACGGAAGTGGAAAAGCGGGCTGTACGTGATTCTGCCGAAAAAGTCAATGCCACCGAAGTATATTTGATACACGAACCGATGGCGGCCGCTATCGGTATGGGAGTGGATATTACCAAGCCTAAAGGCAATATGATTATCGACATCGGAGGTGGAACTACCGAAATAGCCATCATTGCATTAGGAGGTATAGCTGTGGAAAAATCCGTAAAAATAGCCGGGGATGAATTTACCGAAGATATCAAATCGTATATGCGTACGCAACATAACTTGGATATCGGTGTGAAAACGGCTGAACGTATTAAAATTGAAGTAGGTTCGGCTTTGGACGAACTTGAAAATCCACCGGAAGATATAGCCATACAAGGACGCGATTTGTTGACCGGAAAACCTAAACAAATAATCGTAAACTATAAAGAAGTTGCTAAAGCTATTGATAAATCCCTGTTGAGGGTTGAAGATGCCATAATGGAAACTTTGTCAAAAACACCTCCCGAATTGTCTGCCGATATCTATAATTCGGGAATTTATCTCGCTGGTGGTGGGGCATTATTGCGTGGTTTGGACAAACGTATTTCCGCTAAAACCAATTTACCGGTTTATATCTCGGAAGATCCGCTTCGTGCCGTAGTAAGAGGTACCGGAATAGCATTAAAATACTTTAAAAAATATAAACCCATTTTATTGCGGTAAAATTGCGGTAAAAGTGATTTATGTGTTTCTAAAATTACCGGACTTAAATGATTAAATTATTACGATATCTTTCTGGCAGACAAAGTTTTTTGTTGTTTGTTTTATTAGAAATTATCGCTTTGATTTTAACAATTAAAGCACACGATTATGCTCTGACCAAAACACATAGTTTGCAAACCGCAATTTCAGGAAATTTTAACAGGACAATATATGGTGTCAGGCAACATTTTTCCTTGAAATCTTATAATGAAAGTCTTATCAAGCAAAATGCTTTACTGTTGAAATTGTTGCAAATGTCGAAAATAGATACCGCTTTAATTCCACCTACTTTACCGGAACAATATCATTTTATACCGGCTTTTGTAATTAGTAACCAATATAATTTGCAACATAATACTTTGTTAATCAATAAAGGGTATAACGATGGTGTTCAACCGGATTCGGGTGTTATATCGACAAATGGTATTGTAGGGGTTGTGCAAAAAACATCACCTCATTTCAGTAAAGTGATTTCCATATTAAATAAAAATTTAAAGGTTAATGTTGCTTTAAAACAGACTAATTATTCCGGTTTTTTACAATGGCCGGGCAAAGATCCGAATACTTTTGAAGTTGTCGATTTACCGGTTGATGCCCCTGTCAAAAAAGGGGATACCATAGTAACAGGTGGTATGTCCGGCATTTTTCCTAAAAATATTCCGGTTGGATATATTACAGGTTATCAATTAGTCACAGGACGTAAAAGTTATAAAGTCAGTGTGAAAAGTTTTTCGAATATGACTGCTCTCGGACCGGTTTACATCGTCAAAAACCGTTTGAAAACCGAAATGGATTCTTTACTTAAACCTTAAAATTTATTATGAACCCCGGCCGTAAATATTATCTGGTTTTAATTACATTTTTGGTTTTGCAAGTTGTTTGGTTTAACCATATCCGGCTTTTCGGATATTATTCACCGGTAGTTTTTATTTATCCTTTTTTGATTTTACCTTTGTCCAAAAATGAATCGTCCAATTTGTTATTGGCTTTTGCCTCGGGACTTTTTATCGATATTGTTTCCAATACGGGTGGCGTGTATACTGCTACTGCGGTATTTGTCACTTATACACGGAAGATTTATTTTATAACCTTGAAAAATCCTACTCAAAAAATAGAAGAAATCAATATTGATAAAATTAGCCCGGGACAAAAAATAATTTACTTTTTCATTTTTATTTTGTTATCGAACATTATAATTTATTTTCTCGATTCTTTCAGTTTCGGCTTGGTTATTTCAAAATGGAAAGATATTATAATCAATTCGTTAATAAGTATTTTATTTATCGTTTTTACAGATTTAATTTTTTTCAATCCTGCTAAAAGATGAATCAAAAAGCCGTCGTTATTATTTTTTTAATCTTGTTAACATCCTTAATTATTACGGGACGCCTTTTTTATTTACAAATTTTGGATAAAGAGTATAAAGATTTGGCTTTGAAAAATGCAGTCAAAAAAGAATACATCATTCCCGAACGCGGTTATATCTATGACCGTAATAACAATTTGTTAGTCAGTAATTTACCTATTTATGACGTTATGGCGGTTCCTAACCGGATGAAAGCTTTCGACACACTTGAATTTTTAAAATACACGGGAATTACAAAAGAAAATCTCATCAAAGCTCTGGATAAAGCCAAAAAATATTCCCGCAACAAGGCTTCATTGATTGTACCTAAACTTTATAAAAATGAGATAGCTTTGTTGCAAGAAAAAATATACAAATTTCCGGGATTTTTCATTCAAAGAAGGGCTATCAGAAAATATCACACCAAGTCGGCTGCAAATGTGCTTGGTTTTATTCGGGAAGTTAACGAAAAAGAATTAAAAAAAGACCCGTTTTATTTACCGGGCGATTTAATCGGAAAAGCCGGTGTTGAAAAATCTTATGAAAAGATATTACGCGGAAAAAAAGGTGTCAAGTATTATCTAACGGACAAATTTAACCGGAAAATAGGCAGTTATAAAAATGGACAATTTGATACTATATCGGAAGTAGGAAAAGATTTGCAATTGAGTATAGACATCAAATTGCAGGAGTTTGGTGATTCGCTTATGGTAAACAAGCGGGGAGCTATCATTGCCATTGAACCGGCAACGGGAGAAATATTGGCATTGGTAACTGCGCCCGGGTTTCCGCCCGAATATTTGAGTGGCCGTAGCAGTTCAAAAAATTTTAATAAACTGTTTAGAGATAAAATTAACAATCCTTTATTGGACCGCGGTTTACAAGGAGAATATCCCCCGGGTTCACCTTTTAAGATGCTCAACGGATTAATCGGATTGCAAGAAAAAGTTATCGGTCAAGGAACCTATTTTGTTTGTAACTATGGCTTTAATTACGGCAAACACAGTCATATGTTTTGTCACTGTGGTGCCAATGGCAGACGCGTTTATCTACCTTGGGCTATTGAAAAATCTTGTAATACTTATTTTTCGAAAACTTATCTCAATATCCTTAATAAATATTCCGAACCGTCAAAAGGTTTGGACGTATGGCATGATTATTTATCCCGTTTCGGATTAGGGCATTATTTACACACCGATTTGCCGATTGGCAGTAAAGGGTTAATTCCCGACAGTAAATTTTACGACCGTTATTATGGAAAAGGCCGGTGGAAGGCCAGTTATACCATTTCAAACGGAATAGGACAAGGAGAAGTGCTTACAACACCGATTCAATTGGCAAATGTAGCGGCTGCTATTGCCAATAAAGGTTATTATTATACACCACATGTGATTAAAAAAATAAACGGTAGTCAAAAAGACATCGATACTTTTTACTTGCGTCCTAAATATACGGGGATTGATAAGCAATATTTTGATAAAATTATCAACGGTATGGCTGCGGTTTATAAATACGGAACAGCCAGATACAGTCAGTTGCCGGATATAGAATTGTGTGGTAAAACCGGAACCAGTGAAAATAAAACCAGAATAAACGGTAAAATTGTAAAGATGCCCGATCATTCCATTTTTATGGCATTCGGACCGAAAAATCATCCTGAAATTGCCGTAACGGTTTTTGTAGAAAACGGAGGATACGGTGCTACGGTAGCCGCTCCGATAGCTACTTTGATAATGGAAAAATATTTAAGAGGTAAAATCACCCGTACTGATTTGCTCAAAAAGGTTTTAAATACGGATTTAACACCGGTATATCAACAAAAAGCACCTAAAAATAATGAGAAACAGTAGAAAACCAAGTATTTTCGATTACGATTGGATAAGCGTTTTGCTATTCAACTTGCTGGTTTTTATTGGCATTATCAGTATTTATTCCACGACTTACAACCAATCGCATACCAATATTTTTCAAACTTATTACGGCAAACAAATACTCTGGTTTGTTTTTAGTTATGTTTTAATCATTTTCATAGGATTTGTTTCAATCAGAAGTATCAAAAATAATGCTTCTTTGTTGTATCTTATTGGTGTGGCACTTCTTATTTTGGTACTAATAGCAGGCGCCAATATCAATGGCAATAAATCTTGGTTCCGCTTTGGCGGTTTTAGTATTCAACCGGCTGAATTTGTTAAACTCTTTACAGTCTTGGGATTAGCCAAACTCTTGACCGAACCGGATTTTAAAATTTCAAATTTTAAAAACCTGTTACAAGCTATCATTTTAATTTTAGTGCCTGTTTTTCTCATTTTATTGCAACCCGATTTGGGCTCCGCCATTATTTATCTGTCTTTATTTTTGGTTTTCTACCGTGACGGATTGCACATTTCTTATTATCTTTTGGCATTGTTGATTGCCGTTTTATTTATTACCACTATTTATTTCGGACAACAAAAAATCTTGATGATTACTACCGGAATTTTTATACTTTTCAATTTGTTTACTTATTCCAAATTAAAAAAAATATTTTGGTTGCCCGTATTATTTGTTTTTTCAATTTCGATATTTACTGTTTTAGGTACTGATTTTATATTCCATAAAGTTTTAAAACCGCACCAACGTAACCGTATTGAAATAGTTTTAGGTAAAAAAAAGGATGACAAAGGAACCGGTTACAACTTAAAACAAGCTTTGATTGCCATCGGTTCGGGTGGATTATACGGTAAAGGGATGTTAAAAGGTTCTCAAACGGAAGGTGACTATATCCCTGAACAACATACTGACTGGATTTTGACGGTCATAGGGGAACAATGGGGTTTTTTAGGAACGTTGTCAGTGGTAATGCTCTATACTTTTTTATTGATACGTTTGATTTTTATAGCCGAAAGACAAAAACAAAAATTTTCTCGTATGGTTGGCTACGGATTGGTTGCCGTTTTATTTGCTCATTATGCTTTAAATATGCTAATGGTGATTGGTCTTTTTCCTACTATCGGCATTCCTTTGCCGTTTTTAAGTTATGGCGGTTCATCACTTTGGGCCTTTACATTGTTGTTGTTTATTTTTTTGAAATTTGATGCACACCGGATAGAAGACTGGTAATACAACTACACCAAAATTTTTTCTTTTTTTGATAGAGTTTTATTTACTCTGTTTAAACAATTCTTTTTTTTCTTCATCTGTTAAACTTTCGTATCCCGAACGGTTGATTTTATCCAAAATAGCATCGATGTGTCTTTCTTTTTTAGGTTTGTTGATACTGTAAATATTCGGTTTTGAAATTGTTTTATTGCGTTGTTGCAGATACCGTAAAAAGAAGATAAAGCCGGCAGATAAACCACCTAAATGTGCAAAGTAGCCACCGGGATTGCCTAATGGAATTTGTAATAAATTAAATAAAACCAAAAAAATCAGCAGGTGCATTAACTTGAAATAGCCGAGAAACCGGATTTTGATTTGATAATGCGGTAATCTTAATGATATATAAGTGATGACAGCCATAACACCTGCGGAAGCTCCTAACAAAGGCGCTTTAATTACATAAAAATCCGGATATAAACGGTAACTCGATACAAAAAAAAATGCTCCTAATAAAATGCCGAAAAAATATATGCTTAAAAATTTTTTGGATGAATCAAAATCCAACAAAATACGTCCGAAATAGTACAGCAATATCATATTAAACAATAATGCCAAAAAACCTTGATGAAAAAATCCGTAGGTGATGAGTGTCCACCATTTTGAAGATAATTGTTCCAAACTGTAAGGTAAAGCGACCCAACGCAATGAAAACCATTTGAGTGCAATAAGAATTTGAACTGACAAATACATTAGCAAATTAATGATAATCAATAAATTCAGTTGATCTAGCCGTTGAATGTATTTGATAAAACTGTTTACATTTTTGGTTGACATAAGGATTTTTCAATAATTTTAGTTTTAAAATTTCAAAAGCCGGTTAAACAACAATCAGGAGTTTTATTGATTGGTAAACCTCAGTTTACAAGTTTTAATTCCGATTCCGTTTACCGACAAATCCGTCCAAACAGGTGTTACAATTCCGTTGTAAGCGTCAATATTGTTGTAATCACCTATAAAAGCCGCCTTAAAAGGATTAAAAGGTTTGTCGGATACGGTTATCGATTTGAAAGTTTCACCACCGTCGGTGCTGTATGACAAGGTGACGTCTGTTTTTTCATCGGTATAACGGCTGCGGTCGTAATATACTATATAAATGTATCCGGTGACAGGGTCAACAGCCATCCAAGTCAAATATTGGTGGGTTTTGGTTTTATCGGTATTGACCCGTTTCGGTTTGGACCAGCTTTGACCGCCATCGGTACTTTTGCTTATAAAAATATCCGTATCATCGGTTCCGTTTCGTTGGTCGGACCAGTTGATATACAAGTAGCCTTGATATGGTCCGTTACTGTTGTCTATTCCCAAAACAGGCATCCCGTTTGCACGGAAAACACCAGGAATATTGTAGTCCCAACCTTCAGGTTGATCAGTCACGACAATATCTTTATCCAGCCAAGTTTTACCACCATCGGTACTTTTGTCAAAGTAAATTTTATTGTGATATGCCCAAGCCACGTAAATATTACCTTTTTTGTCAAAAACAGGCACAGCTCCTTCCACGGTATCGTCGCTATCCATACAATCACCGTCTATTTGGTTGATTTTTACCGGTTCGGACCATGTATCTCCAAAATCGGTTGATTTTGAAAATAAAATACGCGAATGGTCTTCGGGTTTACTGCTTTGGTAGGCATCAAATTCTGTCCATGTCACTGCCAATTCACCTGTAACCGGATGAATGCCTATCCAATGTTTGTCTTGCACACGGGTATTATCGTAGCCGATAGCCACGCCGTCTGTCCAAGTTTTTCCCTTATCAGTTGATTTTTGAAAGACGATGCAACTTAAAAATTCTTTACTTTTACGGTTATTTTCAGGATTGGCCAAATGTAAATAATATATATGTCCGTATTTGTCGGAAGCCAGACAAGGGTCACCAAAAACACCGTAACGTGATTTTAAATGACTGTTGGTCCAAGTTTTACCGCTATCATTGGTTACGTGAACATTATCATAAATACTACCGGCTACAAAATTAGTTGTATCCGTTTTATTTATGCAAATAGACGGTTCGGACAAAGCCGAAAAAGGATTGTTTTTTTTGAGAATAGTCACTACTTTTGATTTTGTAACTTTTAATGAAAGCGCTTGTGGTATGTTTTTATTAACGCCGGTTTCTTCCGTTATTTTGTGGTATGCTTTTTGAGAAGTTTTACAAGCATTAATCCAGATTAAGGCCATTATTGATAAAAATATATATCGCATCATCATAAAAATTTTTCAAAGATATGAAAAAGCAAGTTTATTTCCTGTTTTTTTTCGGATTAACAGCTTTTGTATGGCATAAATATTATGTCAGTGTAACGGAAGTTTATATCAACCCGGAAAAATTGGAAATAATTATTCGCACTTTTCCCGATGATATTGAAAATGTTTTGTCGGATACTTATCATATAAAAGCCGGTTTGTCTCAAAAACAAACCCGTGAATTGTTAAAAGATTATATTCGTTCACACTTTTTAATTCTAATTGATAATCAACTTGTTGACTATCAATTTGACGGTTTTACACAAGAGGATGAGTTTTTGGTGATTTTATTGGAAACAAGTTATAGAGATACTCTGCATCAAATTTCTATAAAAAATACTATTTTACAAGACTTGTTTGAAGAACAAAAAAATATAGTCCACTTTTTTTATAAAGATGATAAAGCTAGTTTTATTTTGATTAAGCAAGACCCTGTAGCGGTTTATAAATTGAGAAAAGATTGAGGGATACGGACAATAACAAAAGGCTGCCTTATTGAGACAGCCTTTTTGTTATTTGTAATTTGATATTTGTTATTAATTGGAAGGTAAAATATCAAAAGTGGGATAATTAGCAGGAACTACTTTTGGCAATTTGGCCCCGTAAGCTTCTTCTATCACATCTATAAATTTGTTGGCAATAATAGCATAACCTCTCGGTGTAGGATGTACACCATCCAATCCGAATACCAAATTGTCCAGATTTGAACCGTCAAAATAATTAGCTGTATAGAAGGAGCCATCTTCTTCTACCAAACCATTTTTCATCTCTTCCATTAATGCCGCCATATCGGCAACCGGTAAATTTTTGGATGCAGCAACCGCTTGTATCACTTGATTAAATCCGGCGGTAGCGGTTCTGACAGTGACAATTTCATCTTTGGACAAAATCCATTTGTCTTCCAACGGAATAGTCACACCGTACACCATTTGCGGATTATTCGGATCAGGTGCTACACCGATGACAGACATAGCCGGTAAAACTACCAAATCATCAGCAGTAGCTTGTCTTATGGAAGGCAATCCTAATGCAGATAAATCTGTCAAATATTCGTCTTCGATTACCAAAGCATTGGCTCCCAAATCAAAGCTGATGGTTCTGGCATCGGCTTCATCTTGTGTAATGAGATTATTTTGTACAGCTAATTGTAAACCGCCATTATATTGTGTATAAGCAGCATTTAAAGCATCAACTTGTGATTGATCGCTTAAAGGAATGGGGTTATACGGAACAGTCGTAAAATATGGCACGGAAGCCACATCGGGAATTGTAGCAACAACACCTTTGGCACCATTGGCGGTTAAGGCATCTACCAATTGTTGATAAACGGCACCAAAAACGTTTACATTAGTGATATCATCAGGTCCGTAAGTAGACGGATCCAAATTACCGGTGTCATTTTGGTCAACACCTGTGCCACCACTGGTGGCATACCACAATACATCATTATTTCCTATCCATAAAGTGAAAAATGTCGGGTTTTTGGCTACCACATCTTCAATAATTGAATTATCGGGAGCTGAAGCCATCCTAACAAAATAAGGATTGGCTTGTTGAGTAGCTAAATTGGCAACATTACCATACCCGCTTGCTACAAGATGAAAAATTTTGGCTCCCGGAACACCCATATTATTATAAGGACCCGCATGAATATTTGTAACATCCATCGTAGGCGTTTTGTTAATTCTTTCTGGACCACCCTGTGAGGCATTTATAATAAGTTTTGGTTCCAAAATAACATTTGAACCGAAAACCATACCACCTACATCATTCGTATCATCTTCCAAATAAGGTTGTGTAAAATCACCGCCACCGGCTAATTTCATTTGAGTAGCCAATATCGAAGGAAAAGAATTTTCCTGCGCACTTTTGTAAAGTGTTCCGTTTGTATAACCGGCTGTTAATGAGTTTCCTACTGCAACATAATTGGAGAAATCAGCCTCTCCCGATGTGTAAGTTTGGTCGTTGATAGGATTTGAAAATTCCGGTTGACAAGCTATAAAACTTGATACAAACAATAAACCGACGAGTATATTCAATATTTTTTTCATAATTCAATATTTTTTTTATTTATTTAATAGAATAACTGATTCCGATACCCGGAATAATGGCATTATTTACATAAGTACCTCCGAATTTGTGTGCAACGGGACCTTCACCTGTTACAAAAGTATAATCCGTTCGTTCTTTACCTTTAAGATATAATAAAGAAAAATCAAATGACCATTTATCCATTTGGTAACCAAAACCGAATGTAAAGTTGTTGGTATCCAAAGAGGGTGTTTCAGGTGAAAAATGTCCTTCGGGAACAGGTGACTGATCATAATAGTAACCAGCTCTTACAAACATTTTATCATTTAATTGGTATTCGGCTCCAAAACGGAATGTATTTGTATTTTTATACTTTTTATCCGCGACACTAGGCGGCAAATCATTATCAAATTCAATACGCAATTCTTTATAAATACTCCAATAAGTATAGTTGTAATCAATAGCCACTAACAATTTATCCATAGGTTTAAATGACATACCTAAACCTAATTCTGCCGGCATAGGTAATTCTGCCGAAAAGTTGGTATTTTTTAAATCATTGCTCAAAAAAGCCGGAACATTATTAAATGTGGCTGTTCCGTTTTGAGCATCCAAAGTTACGGATGAACGGTAATTCAATCCGAATGATAAATTATCGGCAGGCTTAAAAGCCAAACTGATAGCGTAACCGGTTGCTCCGGAGATTCCGGAATCTAATTGAACATTGGTTTTTTCTCCATTATCACCGGTTAAGTATCTATTAACATCTTTATTGTATAATACGCCTCCGTAAGCCATTATCAAAGATGCTGATACACTAAACATATCGGAAAATTTATAGGCCAAAGACGGTTGAATGTAGAATACTTTCATAGAGATGTCGTTAACGATATCCGAACCGGCCCATTTGTGCCAAACAGTGGAACTACCGAAAGGCGTATAAACCGCTAATCCCACATTGATATTATCAGTGGCTTTATAGGTGGCATACAAATAAAAAGGTGTTCCGAGAGGATTATCCGTCTCATGCATCCAATTGTATTCGGGATTTTGAAATTTGACGTGAGACATAATCCCGCTGACACCAAATGATACATTTAATTTACCTTCTAAAAATGCCATACCTGCCGGATTGAAAAAGGTGGTTTCGGCATTATTAAACACGGATATACCGGCATGTGCCATTCCCAGCATACGCTGTCCTTGCAAAGCAACCCGATAACCTCCTGCGTAAATACTGCCAAAGCTAAATAATAGTAATGCAATTAATAATTTTCTCATAGTGATTATTTTTTATTGTTATTTATTTAGTAAATATACGATAATTATTTCATTCAACAATTTTTTAAATTTTTTTGCGTAATCTTACTGTGTAAAAATAAAAAAACTTGTTTATATCAATACAATTCCACCAATTTGGCAACCAATTCTCTTACAACAGGTTCTGCTGATTTGGCGGCTTTTAATACTTCTTCATGGTTTACTTCGTCAATAAATTCGGCAGTACCAATATCAGTGATGACCGATATACCGAAAACTTCCATTCCCATATGCTTGGCAACAATAACTTCCGGTACGGTGGACATTCCGACGGCATCGCCTCCTACATTACGGACCATCGTATATTCGGCCAATGTTTCAAATGTAGGACCTTGTAAACCCAAATATGTCCCTTCTTTGATACGGATATTGTTATCCGTGGCATATTTTCTTACCACTTGCAACATTTTTTTACTGTATGGTTCACTCATATTGACAAAACGGGGACCGAAACGTTCATCATTAGGACCACGTAAAGGATGTTCGGGGAAAAGATTGATGTGATCGGTAATTAACATTACATCGCCTATTTTAAAATTTTTGTTGACACCACCAGAAGCGTTGGAAACTATCAATTTACGAATACCCATTTGCCAAAAAACCCGCTGAGGAAAAGTTATTTGCTTCATCGTATAACCTTCATAATAATGAAAACGGCCGTTCATTGCAACGATTTTCTTTCCGTTCAAAGTACCGAATATCAATGCCCCTTTATGTCCTTTAACCGTAGAAACGGGAAAATTTGGAATTTTACTGTATGGTATTTCAATGTCCACTTCAATGTTTTCAGTTAATGTACCCAGACCACTTCCCAACACGATAGCATATTCCGGTGTATAATTGATTTTGTTTTGTAAAAAACGGGCTGTTTCAAGAGATAAATCGAACTCACTTCTTGCTTTTGACATAATCTATAACTTTTTTATTAAATTCCATACGATTAATAATTTCTGTTTGTATCGGTAAATAATACAAAAAATCAGCCTTGATGTTAGGCGATAATTTTACAAAATCTTTTTCGGTGGTTAAAATCAACTTTTTTGTTGAAGTTAAACCTGCAAATTTTTTTTCAATATGCTTGATATCGTTAGCGGTGAACCGGTGATGGTCACTAAATTTCAAGCCTTCAAAGTTAATATTTTTTTTCGATAAAAAAGCATACAAAGGAGAAGGATTGGCAATGCCCGTTACCAACAAAATTTTAAATCCTGTTAAGTCTTTAATACTCAATTGGTTTTTCCCATTTGTAATATACTCCGCATAATTTATTTTAGAAAAAAACACAGGTTTGCAAGTATATTTTTTTATGTTTTGCCGGATAACGTTTTCATTTGTTTTATCAAAATTATCAGGTATTTTACTTACAATTACCATATCAGCCCGCCGGACATTTTTGCGAAGTTCCCGTAAATTACCAACCGGCAAAATCCGGTCTTTGTAAAATAAATGTTTATAAGGCGTTAATAAAATCTGTAAACCGGGTTTGATACGCCGGTGTTGAAAAGCATCATCGAGCAAAATCACATCCGGTGTATGTTTTTTTAAAACTTGATGTATCGCATTAACCCTGTTTTCACCAACAGCTACAATAACATTTTTAAATTTGCAGTATATTTGATATGGTTCGTCACCGATTATTTCCGGTGTGGCATTTTCATCCGCTTCAATAAAACCTTTTGTAAGCCGTTTGTATCCGCGACTGATAACGGCTATTTTAAAATCTTTTTGTAACAGCCGTATCAAGTATTCAATCTGTGGTGTTTTTCCGCTTCCGCCTACATTCAAATTGCCAACACTGATAACCGGTATGTCAAATTGATATGACTTTAATATCCCCTTGTCATACAAAAAATTACGTACTTCGGTTATCAAAGCGTATATGATGGCAAACGGAAAAAGTATCAGCCTGAAATTCATTATCGTTAGATGTTTGTAAAGTTCATAAAGTTTGTAAAGTTCATAAAGTTTGTAAAGTTCATAAAGTTTGTAAAGTTCATAAAGTTTATAATGTATATAATGTGTGGAAATTTAATGCTTTTTATAAAAAGAACAAATTTCAATTCTTTTATATTACGCCGATTAATTTTGACACCCATTCCATCAAAAAAGCACATCCCAATGCGGCGACGGTTCCGACGGCATAACCGACGACAGCCAACATAACCCCGACCGAAGCCAGCGACGGATGAAACGCCGACGCTACCACGGGCGCCGATGCTGCACCACCTACATTTGCTTGACTGCCAACGGCTAAGAAAAAATACGGAGCTTTTATTATTTTGGCAACGGCTATCAATAACAAAGCGTGAATGGTCATCCAAATAATTCCTATAAAAATCAAACCGGGATTTTTGAGAATTTCAAACAAATCCATTTTCATACCGATTGTAGCCACTAAAATGTAGATAAATACGCTTCCGATTTTAGATGCGCCGACGCCTTCATAATTTTTTATTTTAGTAAATGAAAAAGCTATACCGGATAAGGTGGCC
This sequence comes from Flavobacteriales bacterium, assembly GCA_027039975.1. Lineage (GTDB taxonomy): Bacteria > Bacteroidota > Bacteroidia > Flavobacteriales > Flavobacteriaceae > WGBX01. The sequence continues at coordinate 985 of JALWFE010000118.1, read as the reverse complement.
AAACTGATTAACCAAAAAAATTGTGACCCGAATGACGATACGAACGAGCGTTTATCGGCTACTGCCGGAATATGTTCTTTCAACCATTGCGAAATATTATCGGCTCCCCAAAATGAAAAAGCTACGGCAAAGAAAACAATACCAAGCAAAACCATATAATCGGTTAATGTCGGCATTCTTTCCACTTTTTTGGCAAAAGCCGTTACTTTTTCTTTTAATGTTTCGATAGCGGAAGTGTCAGCTTTGAGCCATTTATCTATTTTTTTTGCACGTGGAATACCGAATAATAAAACAGCCATCCACAAATTTGCCACAAAAATATCAACTAAAACCGTGGCACCGTATTTTTTAATATTGTATTCAAAAATTTCTAACATCGCCGCTTGATTGGCACCACCGCCAATCCAACTTCCGGCCAAAGTCGATAATCCGCGCCAAAGTGCATCGTGACCCGTGCCGGCAACCGTGTCAGGCGAAATGCTACCGACTATCATTAAGGCAACAGGTCCTCCGATGACAATACCAAGGGTGCCGGTAAAAAACATTATCAATGCTTTCGGTCCGAGATTGAAAACCGCTTTCAAATCTATACTCAAAGTCATTAAAATCAGTGAAGCAGGTAGTAAAATCCTGCTCGCTATATAATATAATTGTGATTGGTGAACAACTTTTTGTCCGTTTTCAATACTCACCCAGTCGGTTGCAATGATATTTGTAGAAGCTAAAACAGCCGGCAAAACATAAGCTAACAATAATGCCGGAACAATTTTATAAAATTTTTCCCAAAAACCGCCTTTGAGTGAAGAAGTGTAAAAAATTAATCCCAATAAGCCCATCAATAAGCCGAAAACAATAATATCGTTGGTAAAAACAGGGCTGGTATCTTTAATTATTTCGGTTTGCGTCATTACTTTGGTCTATTTTTTGATAATGCAAAGATAACAAAAGAAATTTTTTGCAAATTATTGTATGAAATGTTAAATGT
>JALWFE010000117.1 GCA_027039975.1 Flavobacteriales bacterium | reverse complement strand
AATAGGTTAAATAATTACCTTCTTCGTCTTGTGTCATCCAATGCACAAAGTTTTTTCCGGTCAAATAGTCAATCAAAGGAATAGGTTCAAAATCGTTGATAATCAACAATATTTGTTCCGGTTTGATTGTTTTGGCCGTTTTATTTATATAGCCGAACGGGTCCTTTCCTTTGTTGATAATAGGCCTTACATCCAATGTGATAATTTCTTTACCGGAAAAATCCGGAGGCATTATATGGCGCTCTGTTTCATTTTCAATATTTTCCGTTACAAATACCACTTCAAATCCTGTTTTTTGCAATGTTTTTAAAAAATCGTTTACCGGAACCTTTCCGATACGGGCAGCATCTTTAACCGATACCCTGGTAGCCAAACTGCGCCGTAAAATAGGATTTTGTAGTTTTTTGAAATTGGAATTGATGGAAGCAATCACGTCAATTGCTTCCGGTTTTTCTTTTAATATCTTAGATATTTTAGTGTCTTTAGTAACAATCATTGTGTTGATAATTGGTGCAGCAAAAATAATACATTTTTTCAATTTAGAATGATTTTAAATAAAATACTTTTTGCAGATTGCTTTTTGATTTTAATTTAGAATAATTTTTTTATTTTACCACAGAGTTTCACTGAGTTTGTCGCAGAGTTACACTGAATTTATACTCTGCGAGACTCTGTGAAATTTACTCTGTGTTACTCTGCGGTAAAAATTATTTTCAATGAGAACTTAAACAAAAAACATAAATGACAAAAATCTAACTTTCAACCTTCAACTTTTAACTTAATTTTTATTAAATTTACAACTTAAACATCACAATATGAAACGGGTAACAACTTTTTTTTTATTAACTGTTCAGATATTGGCGGCACAAAATTCTTTGGACAGTATCAATAATTTGATACAAAAAGCAACAACCGATTCCCGCCGGATAGAATTACTACGTAAAAAAAATCAATTTTTATTGAATTCTTCTCCTGACTCTCTGATTGAAAACAACAAAAAGATTCTCAAAATCGCTAAAACTTTAAATAAACCCGTTTGGATGACTGAAGCTTATCGTTATTTAGCGGAAGCCGGTTTGCGAACACATGATTTTGAAATGGCCAAACAAAATGCCGAAAAAGCCTTGAAAATTGACGATAGCTTACAACAATACGCTGATATGATATTGGATTATAATCAGTTAGCAAGAACATACTATAATTTTGGTCAACCTTTGAAGGCAATAGAAATATACAAAAAAGCTGTTGCCGTGTATAAAAAACATCCCGTTGGCAATAAAATCGGAACCATATATGGTAATATAGGAGCGGCTTATAACTCGTTAAACCAGCCAAATGAAGCTTTAAAATATTTTTTAAAACAAGCCGAATTTATTGATACTATCGATGACCCGGTCCAAAAAAGCAAAGTGAACTATAATATCGGATACACTTACATGGAAATGGACCAATTTAAAAAGGGTGAAAAATATTTTTTAAAAGCCTTGCAAGATTCTGCCAAAATTAATGTAAAAGATTATGTTTATGCTAATTTTCATGCGTTGGGCATCTTATATTCTCGCTGGAATAAACTTGATAAAGCGTTGAAAGCCAACAAGAAAGCTCTAAAATATTTTAATGCCACCCAAAATAAAATGTATCAATTTGATTTGCATAACAACAATGCTAGTATCTACCTTAAAAAAGGTATCAAGCAACAAGCTTTACAAGAAGCCGATAAAGCCTTGAAAATTGCCCGGCAAATCGGTTTTAAACTCGGGATGGATGCAGCCCAATCGACCAAAGCTGAAATTTATGTGCAGTTTGGCGATTATGACAAAGCCGGAAAAATACTGAACCGGCTCAAAAACGATTCGACCATAACGCATCACGAAATCAGATTGTCAATGTATAATAGTCTTTATAAAATCAATAAACACAAAAAAAATTATAAAGAGGCCCTATATTACCACGAGAAACTTAAAGAGTTAAACGATTCTATTCTTAAGGCCCAACGGGATAGTAAAATAGCCGAAGTCGAAACCCGTTATCAAGCTGAAAAGAAAGAGAAAGAAAACTTGAAACTCAAAGCTGAAAAAGCACAGCAAGATTTACTTCTGGCTCAGCAAAGTAAACGAAATACCTATTTGACTGCCGGTATTTTAATGGCATTAACGGGGCTGGGAATTTTTGCTTTCTTTTACCGTCGTAATCAACGCCAAAAAAAATTGATAGAGCATCTTCAAAAAGACTTGCATCATCGTATTAAAAACAATTTGGCTGTGATAGATGCACTGATTGAAGACATTAAAGATGAATATGACGATACCGGTATCCACGATAAACTCAATGAATTACAAAATAGAATTAACAGTATTAACGAAATTCACAGACAGTTGTATTTCAATAAGGATATCACACATTTAAATTTGAAAAATTATTTGAACAAAATCAGTCATTCCATACAAGAATCTTTTGGAAAAAGTGAAGTCGTTATTCATAATGAAGTACCGGAAACTTTCAAATTGGAAGTTAATACGTCTTTTCCTATTGGATTGATTGTTAATGAGTTTTTAACAAATTCGTTTAAATATGCTTTCGATGGTCAGTCTAAGCCGCAAATCAATATAGAACTGACGGACAAAGGACGTCATTATATTTTAAAATTGTCCGATAACGGTAAAGGTTTACCGGAAGATTTGGATATCGACAATTTGGACAGTTTCGGTTTGAGTATCATGAAGTTGCTGGCCAAACAATTAAAGGGTACTTTCCGGCTAAAAAATGAAAACGGCGTGCATGTGGAAGTTGAATTTCCTAAACGTCATGTGTAAATTGGATTTCCTAAATGTCATGTGAAAATTATTTTGAAATTATTATCTTTGTTTAAGTTAAATGTGATTAAACACCCTTTTATCAATATTTTATATTTTATAAAACACATGATTATGAAAACAAAATTTATTCTTGTCTTGTTTGTACTAGGCATAATATCCGTTGTACAAGCACAAAATACCAAATCCTTTGATTTGTCCGGAAAAGACAATACCATTAAAAAATTTAATGCAACCAATAATGGATTTTCAATCGATGTTACCACTTCGAAGTTTAGTTTGATACCGGCAACAACATCACAAGGAAATTTTGTCAGTATTTCCGGTTCGCAGTTACTTCCGGTTTTTACGGTTGGCAAACCGAATTTGCCTGTTTATTCCAAATTGATAGAAATACCATTGGGTGCCGAAGTTAAGGTGCATATTCTTTCTTACGATGAAGAAATCATTGATTTGAATGCTTATGGTATAACGGATAAAATTATTCCGGCACAAGAATCGGAGCGCAAAACGCCTCAAAATAAACCGTTTGCTATTGATAGACAACTTTATGCAAAAAACACATTTTATGCGCAAGGCAATATGGTTTATTATGAAGACAGGGGACAAATACGGGCCACCCGTATAGGCCGGCTGCAAATCAGACCTTTCAGTTATAATCCGGTTAAAAATTTATTGAAAGTTTATAAAAACATCAAAGTAGAGATATCTTATGTTGGAGCTGACCACGAAGCAACCAAAAGATTAAAGGAAAGGGTAGGAGAATCTTTCGGAAGTCTTTTCAGCGGCTTCTTGCATAAATTGGATTACGGCACAAAAGCGCTGATGAACCAGGCGCCATTTACTTATGTTATAGTGGCTGACCGTTCTTTTGAGCCCGCTTTACAAGATTTTGTTCAATGGAAAACCCAAAAAGGTTTTAACGTTATCGAAGCTTATACCGATGACCCGAACGTCGGTAATACTGTTGCTTCCATTAAAGCTTTTTGTCAAAATTTGTATAACAATCCTCCGGTCGGATACAACCCTTTGTCTTTTATCCTGGTCGTAGGAGACATCAATATTATTCCGGCCACCCAACATCCCGAAGTAAATGATTCGCCTTATTCCGATTTGGATTTGGCCGAATATACCGGTGACTATTTGCCCGAAGTTAATTTCGGCCGATGGGCCGCAGATAATGCACAGGAAGTCAGTGATATTGCCGCAAAAACTATCAAATATGAAAAATTACAAATGGCGGATATCAGTTATTTGCATGATGCCCTGTTAGTGGCCGGAAACGATGAAGCACACGAAGATACCTACGGCGGTGGGGCAATCTATTATGCTGATAATTATTATCTCAATGCGGCACATAATACGCACTCGCATACGTTTTTGCAATCTATCATAGAAACTTGGCCGGGGGACAATACGCAAGCACACGATTCAATCATCACAAATGTTAATAATGGTATCGGTTTTGCCAATTATACGGCACATTGTTCGCCTGACGGATGGTCAGATCCCGTATTTTCCATAAATGATTTAAACGGTTATATTTCTAACGTTGATAAATACGGTTTATGGATTGGTAATTGCTGTCAATCCAATAAATTTGACGAAAACGATGCTTTTTCGGAAGAAGCTCTTAAAAAACCCAATGCAGGTGTTATCGGTTATATTGGCGGTTCACAATTTACATATTGGTCTGAAGATTATTATTGGGGCGTCGGTGTAGGTAATATTGTGGCACAACCTACATATAATGATACTACCGAAGGTGTTTTTGACGGAGTTTACCACGATCAAGCCAATGAAGTTAATGATTTATCAACTTGGTATATTACTAATTATCAATTGATTGAAGCCGGAAATTTAGCTGTTGAAGCTTCAACTTCCGGTCTCAATGACTATTATTGGGTCATATACCAATTACAAGGTGATCCGTCCATTGTGTCGTTTATGGGTACTCCCCAACCGATGAATGTTACCGTCAATCCGTCTTCTATTATTCTGGGAACAACTACTGTAAGTGTTACAGCAGCTCCTTATGCGACGGTTGCTTTATCACAAAACAATGTTTTGGTAGCAGCAGCCGTTACCGATGCCAGCGGTACATGTACCTTAAATTTTGATGCGAACAATTTGACGGTCGGTAATGCCGATTTGGTTGTTACGGCACAAAACAAAATTCCTTATATCGGAACCGTGCAAGTGATACCGGCAAATAATCCATATATCAGTTTAAAAACTTTTACTACCAGTGCTTCTCCCGATTATGGACAAACTATTGATTTAAATGTCAATTTGCAAAATTTGGCGAGTGCCGGAAGTGGTAATGATGCTTACGGCGTTACGGCTGTTCTTTCTACAAATGATACCTACATTACCATAAATAATAATAGTCATTCATACGGTGATATTGTAGCCGGTGCAGACAATATGCAAAATAATGCTTTTCAAATCAGTATTGCTGATAATGTCCCCGACCAACATGCGGCCCAATTGGATTTGACTATAACCGGCACGGATGCCGGAGGTAATAATTATACATGGAATTCGAGTTTTAATATCGTCTTGAATGCACCGGATATTAGTATCGGTAATGTTTTTATTACCAATGATGCTAATGCAAACGGATATATTGACCCGGGTGAAAGCGGAGATATCAACTTTACCGTTACAAATTCCGGACACGCTGATGCTGTTTATAACGGCACTTTGAGTATTAATAGTAATCCGAACAATTATTTAACATTAGGAAGCAATACGGTTTCAAATGTAAGTTTGACTGCCGGTGCATCTCAAGATTTCGTCTTTACAGGTGCTTCCGTTGATGCTTCGGCTCCATTGGGAAGTCCTGTTGAATTGGCTTTAGATGTAACTGCCGGTAATAACCAACAATATACGGCTCAATCATTACAAAATATATATACGGGAATTATTCCTGTTTATACTATAGACAACGGCGGTACGATAACCGCTTGTACCGGAACTTTTTACGATTCAGGTGCTGATACCGGCAATTACGGTAGTAATGAGGATTATTCCATCTCGTTTTTACCCGCTCCAGGTGCTGATTTTGTTATCGTTGATTTTGTCTCTTTTGATATTGAACAAGGGTATGACTTTTTGCACGTTTATGACGGACCGGATGTTAATAGCCCTGAAATTCCCGGTAGTCCGTTTACCGGCAATAACAGTCCCGGTCTTTTGTCGGGAACAAACGGTTTGACTTTCAGATTTGTAAGTGATTACTCAGTAGAATATTCCGGTTGGGAAGCCAGTGTCAGTTGTTATACCGCCACAAGCGTTCCCAATTGTGCGACAAATCCCGTTCCGGCGGATAGTGCTACCGGTGTTTATATCTCTACTACCGAATTGACATGGGATAACCAAATCGGAGTAACATCCTATGATGTCTATTTCGGAACAGATACAAATCCTTTGAATAATTCGCCTGTCACAGTTACAACCAATCGTTTTCCCGTAACATTGAATGCAAATACCACTTATTATTGGACGGTTTTACCCGAAAATAGTATCGGACAAGCTTCCGGATGTCAAGTTTGGAGTTTTACAACAGGCGGTAATGTTTACAATATGATTGATGGGGCTACCGTTACAACTTGTTCCGGTGTCTTTTTTGATGAAGGTGGTCCTAATAACCCGTATAGTAACAATTTGAATCAAACCATGACATTTTTGCCTGATACACCGGGTAACGTTCTATCATTCAATTTTACCGCTTTTGAAGTGGAACAAGTCGGGAGCAACCAATACGATTACCTGGAAGTGTATGACGGGACAGATACCAATGCAACTTTAATTGGAAAATTTAGTGGTATAGACGGAACAGTACCTGCTGCTTTACAACCTGTTGTTGCTACCAACCCCGATGGGGCTTTGACATTTAAATTTCATTCCGATTCCTCCGTTCAAAAAGCAGGTTGGGAAGCTATGATTAACTGTACACCGGCAGCTATTGCAGAATATAACAATGTCGTAGGTATTTATCCCAATCCCAATACCGGAACGTTTACACTCAAATTAAAAAATATCGATAATGCATGGGTCAAAATATATACTACAACCGGTAAATTGGTTTATAGCAAACCTATGAATACCTCAACAATGATGATTGATTTGAACGGTTATACCAAAGGTTTGTATTTTGTCAGAGTGTTATCAGGTAAAAATACATACGTTAAGAAATTGATTTTGAAGTAGATACGAAATGTATTTCGTTTCAAAATAACATATAACAAGTATCAAATTACTAGTAGCGGCGTTTTCTAAAAACGTCGCTATTTTTGTAAATCATGTTGATTGTCAACGCTTTTATTTTTAATCCTTCCCAATATCAGCATAGAGATAAAAAAGATTCCCGCCATCATCAAAACGGCGGTTTTCATAGAACCGGTTAGTGCTTCCAATGCGCCGAAAGCGAAAGTTCCTAAGACAATAGCTATTTTTTCGGCAAAATCGTAAAAACTGAAAAAAGTGGCGTGTTTGTGTGTGTCGCCCGGAAGCATTTT
>JALWFE010000116.1 GCA_027039975.1 Flavobacteriales bacterium | reverse complement strand
CGTATTCAAAATTATTTTTGTTGCTGTTTTTTTTATTTTATAACAATATTTTTGGTCAATTGAATAACAATTTAAGAAAAATTTCCGGCACAAAAAAAAATATTAATACCTCCGTCAATATAAAATCCAAAGATTCCCTTACCAAACCCGGTGACTCTCTTATCTCAAAAAATGATACTTTAATCAAAAGCACTTTGGTTGACCAACTTTATCATTACGCCGAAGACTATACCGAAGTCAATCAAAAGAAAAAATATATAAAACTCTACAACAAAGCTCATATCAAATATCAAGACATAGATTTAACTGCCGGTATTATTTATGTTAATTATGATAAAAATGAAGTTTATGCCGGACGGATTAGGGATTCGTTAGGAAAACTCACGCAACGTCCCGTTTTTAAGCAAGGTAAAACCGAAACCGAAAACGACAGCATCCGTTTTAATTATAAAACCAAAAAAGCATTGGTCTGGAATACCTACACCAAAGAAGGGGAGTTTAGCATGCACAGTGAAGTAACTAAAAAATTCAACGATAGCGTGATTTTTGTCAAAAATGTCAAATTCACCACCTCAACCGACAGGGAACATCCCGAATATTATTTTTTAGCCAAAAAAGGTAAAATAGTCCCCGGTAAAAAAATTGTTATCGGTACCACCCAAATGTGGATAGAAGACGTTGCCACACCTTTAATGATACCATTCGGTTTTTTTCCGCTTACCGAAACCCGCACTTCCGGATTTTTAATCCCGACTTTTGCAGATACACACCTGGGATATGCCCTTACTAACGGCGGTTTTTATTGGGCTATCAATCCGTATATGGATTTAACGGCCACAGGCGATATTTACACAAACGGGTCCTTCGGCTTACAACTAACTTCCCGTTATGTAAAACGTTACAGATTTTCGGGAAATTTCGGTTTTAAATTTAACAATAACATTGACCCCGACCCGACCGTCTTTGCTCAAAACAGCGAATGGCGAATCAATTGGACACACCGTAACGACCAAAAAAGCAGTCCGTTACGTAGTTTTACGGCAGATGTTGACTTAGGTAGCTCCAAATATTATCGCAATTCATACAATTACCACGATTTTCTCAATACACAAAGCCGTTTAAACAACGATTTTAAATCAACTATCTCCTACCAACAACGTTTTGCAAGTTTACCTGTAAATTTTTCGGTTAATTTAGGTCATACTCAAAATGTTACTTCCGGTAATATTTCTATGACCTTTCCGCAATTCCACTTAAATGTCAGCAGAAGATACCCTTTTGCCAAAAATGGTGTGCAAAAAAATGCTATACAAAAAATCAATTTTACTTACGAAATCGACGCACAACAAAAAATAAACACAACTGACAGTTTGTTTTTTAAATCACAAATGTGGGATAATGCCGCAATAGGAGCCAAACACGTTATTCCTGTCAGTACCAATATGAAATTATTCAAATATTTTAATTTACAACCGCGATTTACATACAAAGAAGCTTGGTTCGGACAAAGTATCGTCAAACAATGGGACCCTGATGCCAATAATGGTCAAGGCGGTGTAAAAATTATCAAAAAGAAAGGAGCCGCATCATTTCGTGATTTTAACGGTTCTTTAAACTTATCCACGACTCTTTACGGAACTTATTTGTTTGGTAATAAACATTTTATTCAAGGCATACGGCATACGATGCAAATTAATTTCAGTGCCGCATATCATCCTGTTAATAATGAGTATATCAAAAGTTATTTCGATCCGAATGACAACAAAAATGTCGAATATACTATTTTCGACAATAGTCTGTACGGCAGACCTAATATTAATGAATCCAAATCAATGCTGATGTCCATGAGTCACGATTTTGAAGCCAAAATAAAAACCAAAGACGGTAAATCGAAAAAAATACGTTTTTTAACAGCCACAACTGGATACAATTTTTTAAAAGATTCCCTTAAAATCGACAAAATCAAATTAAATTCAAGAGCAACCATAACACAAGGATTTACCGTCAATATGGGAGCTACGTATGATTTTTATGCACTAAACAATAACGGCAATGATATAGACCGGTTCGCCTGGCAAGCAGGACAAGGTGCCGGACGTATAGAAACCTTTAACATATCGACAAGTTATAATTTTAATAATGACACTTTTTCAAAAAAGAATAACAATCAAAACCGGGAAAACACTAACAAAAAAATTGAAACCGCCGATTTGTACATTAACAATATTAAATGGTCATTGGGCTTTAGCTACAATTTTGTTTATAAAAACAAAGCTTACCGCCCTAACAGCCGTTATTTTAACGAAATCTCAACTCACGTCATTAATTTAAACGGTAAAATAAATTTCTCACCTTCTTGGGATTTCAGCTATATGACCGGTTATGATTTTGTCCGTAAAAGCTTCTCATATACAAAATTCGAATTTCACAAAGACTTAAAAAGCTGGGATATGTCATTGCATTGGTCGCCTACCGAACCGTCATCCTGGTATTTTAAAATCGGTATCAAATCTTCCGTTTTACAAGGTTTGAAATATGACAAAAGAAAAGAACCTTTTCAAAGATACTTTTAAAACTTGATTTTTTGTTTCTATTCATTATATTTGTGTTTATTATAAAATACAATTTTAAACCGGACTTGTTTATGAAAAAATTATTATTCATTTTTTACACACTGATATCGTTATCAATATCTGCTCAAAAACCATACTGGATTACAGCTTACTTCAATGAAATAAACAGTGATGTTATTCCGCCCGCCCGTGTTCCTTCTCAATATTTATCTTATAAAATAGATTTGCAAGCTATTAAAAATCAAATCCGGCAAGCTCCTTTATTGACAGACCACGTTACTTCAAATACCTTTTTATCTATTCCTGATGAAAATGGTAATGTCACTAACTATCTTATCTATAAATCAACAACTTTACCGGAAAAAATTAAAAACAGCAGTGATATCCATACATTTCGCGGATACGATAATAAAGGAAATATAGCTTCAATTGTTATCAGTCCTCTGGGGTTACGTATCGAAATTTCAAGACCCGCAAAACCAAATCTAATTATAGAACCGGCAACAAAAGATTTACAAAATGTAATTGTTTACTCAAAAGACCACTTGGCACCGAAAAAATTTCAATGCCTGACCCCAAGCGAACCGGCTTCACCGGAAAATAAAAATTTATCCGGTGTCCAAATCGATGACAATCTTTTGAGAACCTATCGTTTTGCCGTAGCCACAACCGGTGAATATTCGCAGTTCCACATCAATAGAGCTGTTAACTTAGGCATTATTCCGCCTAATGCTACCGATACCCAAAAAAAGAACGTCGTTTTAGCCGCAGTTACTGAAACTATCGACCGGGTCAATTCGGTTTACGAAAGGGATTTCGGTGTTACTTTGGAACTGGTTCCCAACGAAACCGATGTCATTTTTCTCGACCCTAATACCGACCCTTACGATAATTCGGACATTTTAGGTATGTTATACGGCAACACAAATGTGTTAAATAATTATATTGGCAGCACAAACTACGACGGTGGCCATCTGTTTTCCACTTATGCCGGGGGGGGCATTTCAGGATTAGGCATTATATGTAGCTCTGTAAAAGGTCATTCCGTTACCGGCTCTACAAGCCCCAGAACAGACACCTATGACATCGATTATGTTGCTCACGAAATCGGTCACGAATTCGGTTGTAAACATACTTTTGCCAATAATTGCAACAATAATATCAATCCTAATACCGCTGTTGAACCCGGAAGCGGTAGCACCATTATGGCATACGCAGGCGTTTGCTCGCCTAACATCCAAATGCACAGTGATGATTATTTCAGCATAATGAATATTGTTGAAGCCGAAAATTTTATCACTAATTACGCCACTTGTTCCGCTAATACCGACATCGGTAATCATGCACCTGTTATCAATCCGGTAAATTACGGCAACGTTTATATTCCCAAATCAACACCTTTTATGTTAACGGCAAATGCTACGGATCAAGACGGCAACGCATTGACCTATTGTTGGGAACAGACGGATATCGTTCCAAATAATGCACCGGTTTCTTGGGTACCTAATCCCTATTACGATTCCGGACCGGCTTTCAGAACTTATCCGCCAACCACTAACAATACCAGATATTTCCCAATAATGTCAAGTATATTAAATAATACTTACGGCAGTACTTGGGAAAAACTACCGGCTGTTAACCGTACCATGACATTCGCTGTTACCGTGAGAGACAACCATCCCGGTGGCGGACAATCGCCTTACCAATATATTCAATTTCAAGTCGACGATACCACCGGACCTTTCAGAGTTACCAACCTGAATACCAATCAAACCTGGCAAACCGGAACCGTGCAAACCATCACTTGGAACGTCGCCGGAACCAATGGCGGAAATGTCAATTGTAATACCGTTGATATCTTATTATCATACGATAACGGCGATACCTTTCCCATTCTTATTGCAGAAAATGTTCCCAATAACGGCTCGGCGGATTTTAATGTCCCAAATCAAATTACCAACACGGGACGTATAATGGTCAAAGCGCATAACAACTACTTTTTTGATGTAGCAAAAGCAAAAATTACCATTCAAGACGGAAACACCATTGCAAAAAATAATTTGACCAACTTGAAAATTTATCCCAATCCGGCTCATAACGAAATACAAATTAGTTTTGATGTCGATAACATAAATGATCATATCAATATCAAATTAGTCGATTTGAGCGGCAGGGAAGTTTATAACAAAACTTTTATGCCGGATATCAAATTTAACCTGAAAATCAATGTCAATCATTTGGCCCGCGGTATTTATGTCGTCCGTATCAAAAACGCTAACCGGAACAGTACCCGTAAATTGATTTTAGAATAAAAAATTCATAAAAAATCTAAAATCTCCAATGACCAAAGTCAAAGCAAAAAAACACCTCGGACAACATTTTTTAACCAACAAAAATATCGCCCGAAAAATTGCACACACATTACAGCTCAATTCCTACGATACCATTTTGGAAATAGGTCCAGGTATGGGGATACTTACTGAATTCCTGTTACAAATACCGGATAAAACGCTTTACACGGTCGAAATCGATAAAGAATCGGTTGCTTACTTAAAAAAACATTATCCTCAACTCAAAGATCACATCATCGAAACCGATTTTTTAAAACTCGATTTAAAAAAATTTTTCAATGGCAAACAAATAGGTATAACGGGAAATTTTCCTTACAACATCTCTTCGCAAATTCTTTTTAAAGTTCTCGACAACAAAGAAATTATTCCCGAATTCAGCGGCATGTTTCAGAAAGAAGTAGCGGAAAGAATTACCGCCCGTCACGGCAACAAAACTTACGGTATATTGTCGGTTGTAGCTCAAACATACTATCAGACGGAACACCTTTTTAATGTCAACGAAACCGTTTTTAATCCACCGCCAAAAGTCAAATCAAGTGTCATCAGGCTGGTACGTAAAGAAAATTTTCCTGCAATTCCTTACGGTTTTTTTAAGAAATTAGTCAAAACTGCTTTTAACCAGCGTAGAAAAACCTTACGAAACAGTTTAAAATCTTATAATTTGAGTGATAATTTAAAACAAGCTCGTATCTTTGCAAAACGTCCGGAACAATTATCACCGGAAGAATTTGTCGAACTGGCTCAAATAATAAGAAATGACACATAACGAATACCACCGAATTGCCGAACAACTTCAAGACTACATTGCGCAAAAAAACAACGCAATGATAGTGCAATTGCTTGAAGGATTACATGCCGCCGATATTGCAGAAATCCTCGATCATTTGGATTTTGAACAAGCATTATATGTTATTAGGATTTTGGATACCGACATTACCGCCGACGTCATTGCCGAGCTGGACGACGATTTGAAAGAAAAAATCCTAGAAAGACTCTCTGCCAAAGAAATTGCAGAAGAAGTGGAAGAGCTTGAATCGGACGAAGCCGCCGATATCCTCGCCGAACTCCCCGAAGATAAAAAAGTCGAAGTAATCTCACATATCGACGATAAAGAACACGTCAAAGATATCGTCGAACTCTTACGCTATGACGAAGACACCGCCGGCGGATTAATGGGTAAAGAATTTGTAAAAGTCAACAAAAATTGGAACGTCCTACGGGCTGTTGCCGAAATGCGTAAGCAAGCGCAAGAAATGGAAAGGGTTCATACCATATATGTCGTTGACGATGATGACAAGCTGGAAGGACGTCTCTCTCTCAAAAAACTCCTCACAACCTCAACCAAAACACCTATAAAAGATGTTTATAACGATAACATTCATTACGTTAGCGTCAACGATTCGGCAGATGAAGTCGCCCGTGTCATGCAAAAATACGATTTGTTTGTAATTCCCGTTGTAGACGAATCCGGAAAACTTGTCGGACAAATCACCATTGATGATGTTGTCGATTACATCAAGGAAGAAGCCGAAAAAGATTATCAAATGGCAGCCGGTATCTCCGAAGACGTCGAAGCCGACGATACGGTTTTCCAATTGATGCGTGCCCGTTTACCTTGGTTAATCGTAGCCCTTATCGGTGGTTTTGCCAGTGTTATCGTTTTGAGTGGTTTTGGAAATGCTATGAACCGCTACGGTACACTTTTCTTTTTTACACCCCTGATTGCCGCTACCGCCGGTAATGTCGGCGTCCAATCCTCGGCAATCGTCGTTCAAGGTTTGGCTAACGGAACTTTAACAGGTTCCATTTTTAAACAATTGGTCAAAGAATTGACCCTCAGCCTGCTCAACGGTATTATTTTGGCTATTATACTTTTATTAATCGGTAAATTTTTGCTCGGTCATATCCTAACAGGTTTCGATTTAAAAATAGCTATCACCGTAGCTGTATCATTAATTTCCGTTATTATTATGGCATCGCTTATCGGTACATTCGTTCCGCTTTTTCTTCACAAACAAGGTATAGACCCTGCTGTTGCCACCGGACCATTTATCACCACCAGCAACGATATTTTCGGTATTTACATCTTTTTTTCTATCGCCAAATTAATCTTAGGATTTTAACGAATAGGGCGTCCGGGCGGGCTATCCGCTTGTAGTCGTCTTGTTCCGCACTGTTGTTTTAACGGCGGTGCGGGGGCTTCCTGCGGTCGCCGCCACCCAGCCGTAAAACAATCAGGCGCAACTGCGACGAGCTACCGCTCCTATCCCTGACGCATAAAAAAAAAAAGCGGCTTTGCCGCTTTTTTTTTTATAAATGTATTTTCATTCTATTTATTCAATTCCTCACAATTCAAAATCTTAAATTCCGTACGTCTGTTGAGCTGGTGTTCGGATTCGGTACATTTGACACCGTCAACACATCCGTTGACAGGACGTGTCTCACCATACCACTTCGCTACCAACCT
>JALWFE010000115.1 GCA_027039975.1 Flavobacteriales bacterium | reverse complement strand
ATTAAAACTTGACAAATTATAAATAATATAGTAAATTTAAGTATTTTTTAACAAAAATTCGTTCTAAAAAGCACAAAAAACATCAATTTTTCAAAAAAGAAGTTCAAAAATGATAAAAAAATGTAGATAATTTAATTGTATAATTTAATTGTATAAAAGACCTTAAAATAAAAAACCCGCCAAGTTTTTTCTTGCCGGGTTTAATAAAATCTAATTTATTTTATTTAAGAATTAATTTGCTGTTATTCTAACATCATCAATTTCATAAGTTGTTGTTATTCCGGATACACCTCCCAGATATTTGAATGCAATATAAATATCACCGTTAAAATTAGAAATATCGGCAGAGCCGGTAACCCAATTTCCATAACCGGAAGACGGACCACTGGCTATTGTCGCATTTAAGGGGGTCCAAGTGGCACTTGAAACATCACCGGAAAAATCCGTCGAAATATACACAGATAATGCTGTTCCGTTATCATAAGCTGCTAATGTTTTAAAACTCAATATTTCATTATTTGTATTATCCAAATTGACAGGCGGTGAAACCAACCAAACTTCCAGAGGGTCTTCACCACTATTATAGGCACTGCATTTCATAAATTTATTACCTTGATAACTTTTTACTTTAAATAAAGTGGAGCCACCGTTAACATTTACATTAGTCCAACCGGGTAAATTCGTTTCATTTAAATTATAAGATTCGAAATCTTCTGAAAATAATGGATCACAACGATTATTATTAAAATCAAAATCTGCCGGATTATTAACTCTGAGTACATAAAAATCATCGCTGTAATTTCGCGAAATTATTCCTTTTACATTTCCTGCTTTTTCCGGTAATAACATATCTTTAAACGAAGCAAAAGTGCTGGTTTCCAAATGTAATTCACTGTTATCCGCACAACTTTTCATCAATCTGTGTGTATCATAACTGTCGGCAGGGTCCACAAAGGTTTTACCTACTTCGGATAAATCAAATTGCATATTGTCAAATTGCACATACATACCTATCATATCATCCGTAATGTCATTTGGCGATGCTACTAATTTGGCTTGTAAGTCGGCAGGCTCACAACCACGTAAAATATTTTCGTCGGCAATATGAGCTCTTATAGGAATAATATCGGAACCGTTCAGTTCACCGATTACATATTCACCATGCACTTTATTCAAACCCATTCCGTTGAGTTTGACATACAACTTACGTCCCAAATCATAACGGGTAAACAAACTGCGTTGGTCTATTGCCAATTTAACAGCGTGTTGCGGGTCGGTCAAATCGTCTTGAATAAACAATTCATGATAAAAATTTCCGGTTTTATCATTGGATACTACATATCCGGTTAAATATACGGGGTCGTCATCAACACCGGCAAATTCTAAAACGTTTCTATCATAAGATGATTGGTTTATAGTATGCCAGTTGGCCAATACAGCTCCGATATCAGTCATTGAAGCCGGATCAATTTCCGGTTCGTTACAAGTAATTTGTGGTGTTTCGTAATCCGTATCTCTCACACACGAATTAAAAACATAAGCTAAAAGTGTCAAACTTAAAAGACCAAAAACTATTTTTTTCATTTTATTATTATTTTTTTATTTCTAATTGATTAAAATCTCAAGTAAAAGTTTATATAATAAGAAGTGCCTTTTCCATACCAATATTTATTGCCGAATAAAGGTTGTTCCAGTTCAAAATCTTCTTTAAAATTTTGAAAATTTCCTTTACGGGATTGTTCAAATCCGCCTGTTTTGTATAAAGCACCGAAGATGTTGTTTATGCTGGCAAACATACCTAAATAATATTTATGTGATAGTTTCCATGATTTCCCTCCGACCAAATTGACCAAAAACATATTATCCAAACGTTCTTGTTTTAACAATCTGTCCACTTCTGCTTGAGTCACACCGGGCAGTAAGGAACCGTCATTAGGGTCTTTGTAAAAATTATCTGTTCTTCGCAATGACGACAAGCTGACATAATTATTGGTCAGCCAATTGGCATTGACAGAAACCCACCAGTATTTAGGGTCACGGTATTCAAAACCTATGGAATAACCTTGATGCGGTCCGACGGCTTGTTTGTAATTTTTCAAATATGAGGTAAAAGTTGTGGTATCATCTTCACTGGCAGATACTTGTAACTGCGGATTGTTGTCATAAGTATATTGACCGATACCGGCACCGGAGAGCAATTTGACTGTCGGTGAGACTTTTACTTCCATACCGAATTCCACACCGAGATTCTTTTTTTGTATACCATATAAAGCGGCGGTCAGGAAATCATCGGTTTTGGTGACACCGGAAATTCCTTGAACATAATAATATGATACTTCGGTCATATCTTTAAACAAAGTATAATAACCGGTCAAACGCATTTTAACATTTTGTGTCCGGTAATAATAGTTGGCATCAACCGAAGCAATTTTGTATGTCGTAACATCCGGAACCGGTTCATTGGAAACCCTGGCATTGGCAAAAGTATTGCGAACCGAAGGCGCTTTGGTCATATAACCGCCGTTAAAGTTCAACAAATGTTTGCCGGTGATTTTATATGTTAAACCGGCTTTGATCCCGTAAGTCAAAAAATCCAGTTTTTTGCTTTTTCCGAATGAGGTATTTTGATATTCACCGTTCAAGTATTTACCGTCTCTTTGATAAGATGTTTGTCCGATATTTCCGGCCAGATAAAAATCCGTTTTATTGTACACAAAAGAAGTTTGCGCAAAAGCATCGATAATAGAAGCATTTATCAGGTAATGATATTTAAATTGGTCGCCAACGTGCAAAATTCTTCCGGGATTATTCATATCGTTTTCTTCTTCACCGGCATTGGCATATTTGTTAAGATCTTTGTAGTAATTGGCGCCGAGCAAATCTTTGATTTGGGCATAATTGTCAGATACCACATTTTTATATAAAACCGAAGCATTTAAGGTCATATGCTCGCTCATTTCTTTAAATAGTACACTGTTTAACGCCAAAACATTGTCTTGATTGACATCATCGTAGAGTAAATAATAAGCCGGTTCGTCGTGAATATTCGCCAAATGGTTGGCATAATACAAGTCATCCCACATAATTTGACTTTCACGGGTTTTTTGTAAAAAATACCGGCTGTGGACATAAGCACTTTCGTAATCTTCGCGTCCTTCATGTCTCAAAAAGTAACTCGGTAATTTTTGATAATAAGTCGGATCGGGATTAAGCCCCCAATAATCGATACGGCTGTTACTGATGGTACCGGTTTGATACATTATATTAGTATTCAAATTGGTATGTTCGTCAATCGTCCAATAATGGCTTAGCATAACAACAGGTTCTTTGATTTCTTTGACACGGGCATTGCGTTTTCTGTTGCCTTGCCAACCCCAATAAGCATTGTAGCGGTAGCTTCCCAAATCATAAACTTCTTGAGTATTAGGCGAATTTTTTCCGCGACGGTTCGGTGTATAAAAAGCCGTTAAATTGAAACTGTGTTTGTCGTTTAGTTGTTTTTCCAAAGCGACAAAACCGCTCCAAGCATTGTAAGTAGTACCTTCTACGTAACCTTCTTGTCCGTAACGGCGTGAAAATAAAACACTGGCCGCCCAGTCATTGTTCATCATACCCGTATTGTAAGATGCCATAAAACGGCCTACATAATTAGAATTGGTAATAGCGTTGGAAACCCGACCACCTTTACGCATCTTGGAAGCTCTGGTGATAAAGTTGGTTGTTCCCAATACACTTCCGAATCCGGTTTCGGCCGGTGCCAAACCGTTTGTAAATTCTTGGTTGCGAAGAACATCGTTCAAACCGCCCCAATCACTCCACTGAGGCCGTCCATTTGAAATCTTGTTCATCGGAACACCATTGAATTGTACTTCTCCCAAATTGGAATCGTATCCACGGGTTTTGTACCAAACTTGTCCGAAATTGAATGAAGCAATACGTTGGTAAATGTCTTTTGACGATTGTAATATACCGGCAATATTATCATTTCCGGTACCAACCTCGTCATCAGACAAATCTTCTGATGATAATGTAATGATACTCAATGATTCAAATTCATTGACCGGATCCATTAAAATATCGTCCAATTTCAAATGTTTGCCGGGGACGGAGACTATTAATAAAGATTGCGACTGGTAATTGTCAGCCGATACATCTAATATCTGTTCTCCGGCAGGAACATTTTGTAATTCAAAAAATCCGTTTTTATCCGTACTGGTTTGCAAGTCCGTATTTTCTATTTTGACAAGAGCATCTTCGAGAGGCTCCCCGGTTTCGCTATCCTTAACATAAGCACTAACCGATGAAACTTGTGCATAGCCTAAACCGGTTATCAAAATGAAAAACATTGTGAGCAAAATCAATTTTTTCATATTGTAATTTGTTATTGGTAAATTTGAAAATAGTGTGACAAAGATAGATTATTTTAATTAAATTTTCTTACTTTTGAAAACTTATTTCACTAAAAGAATATCAAAATATTATGAAAAAAATCATTTTCTTATTTATTTTAATCAATTTGCTCGGTTGTGGACCTACTAAACAAGTAACCGGTAAACCGCAAAATACCGTTCAAAAAAAATATTTAGCTCGCACGATTGCTTTTTACAATTTGGAAAATCTTTTTGATACGATAAACGACCCTAAAACCCTGGATGATGAATATACGCCGGAAGGGCGGGATCATTGGACTTCAAAAAAATATCATATCAAATTGCAACATTTAGCCAAGGTAATTGCCGATATAGGTAGAAAAGAAACTCATGTGCCTCCGGTTATTGTCGGAGTTGCCGAGGTGGAAAATGCACAAGTTATGAAAGATTTAATAGCTACGGGTGAATTAAAAGGTAAAGGTTATCAAATTATCCACTTTGATTCTCCCGATCGTCGTGGGATAGATGTCGGACTGATTTATCAAAAAGATGTGTTCCAACCAATAAATTCCGAAAAATATCCATTGTATATTTACGATAATGATACCCATAAACGGATATATACGCGTGACCAATTGGTTGTTACCGGCGTTATGGATGGCGAACTTATCAGTATAATTGTAAATCATTGGCCTTCCAGACGTGGCGGTGAAGCAAGGAGTTTGCCCAAACGGATGAAAGCGGCACAATTGACCAAACATATTAAAGATTCGTTGTTACGGGAAAATCCGAAAGCTAAAATTATCATTATGGGAGATTTAAACGACGACCCGAGCAGCCCCAGTGTCAAAAAAGTTTTGAATGCCAAAGTTGATAAAAACACAGTTACAAAAGGAACCGTTTACAACGCTATGGAAGCTTTTTTCAATAAAGGGATAGGCACTTTGGCATACAGAGATAGTTGGAATTTATTTGATCAAATTATGATTACACCTGCATTGCTTCATGATTCGGAGGATAAATTTCATTTTTGGAAAGCCGGTATTTACAGTCGTGAATTTCTGAAAAACCGGACCGGACGTTATAAAGGCTACCCTAAAAGAACCTTGGTAGGCGGACAATTTTTGGGCGGATACAGTGACCACTTCCCAACATACATTATATTAATAAAAGAAATACATACGTTAGCGGGTAATTAGTATTAAGTATCAAGTATCAAGTTACAAGTAGCAAGTATCAAGTTGTATGATGGATAATTGAAAATGGAATGAAGTGATATCCCTTTAGCCTGTGAGCGGGATTGATAATTGAAAATTATAACCCCGGAGAGGTGACATTATTATAGTTGAAAGTTGAAAGTTGAAAGTTCGTAATGTTAAATGTTTATAACGTGTAGAGACGCACGACCCGTGCGTCTCATAAAATGAACAATAAAAAAATCCATTGAGCCCCGTAGGGGCGACCTGTTTGTAGATGATAACAATAAAAGTAGCATAAAAACCCCGAAGGGGTGATATTATTATTTGATTTCAGATTTGCGATTTTATGGGTTACCGAGTAATTTTGTGATGTAGGAACAAAATTGTATCGAGATACAGATTTGCGATCTGGTCACTGAGCTTGTCGAAGTGCGGTCACTGAGCTTGTCGAAGTGTCAATTCTCAATTATATATGGATTTCTCCCGACGAAAGTCGGGATGCTTCCTTCGAAATGACAGACATTCTTACATCACTCTGCCGGAATGACAACAACTGTCATTTCGAACGAGTGAGGCACGAACGAGAGCCTGTCCCGTGCCCGTACGGAGCGGGAAGAAATCTATGTTTTTTTAATGTTTAGATTCCTCGTCGTTCCCTGCGGTCACTCTGTCGGAATGACAATCACCTGTCATTTCGATCCCTACGGAAGTAGGGAGAGAAATCTAATTTTCAATTTTCCATTCCCCAGCTCCGTCGTGGATCTCCTGACCCTGACGGCATATCTTTTTCATTTTTTTTGCTAAATATATCTATTTTGTAAGACCTATCAGGTTTATAAAACCTAACAGGTCTCAGCCCCTGCTTCGTCGTGGGTCTCCCGATCCCGACGGTGTATCTTTATAAAGATAAGAGCAATTTATGAAACATCATTAAGTTTCGTAGGAACGGGACACTACTAGGTTTCAAACTTGGTAGGTCTGATTAGATAAAAACAAAAAAGCTTGCACCAACCTGTGCAAGCTTTTCTGCGGAGAGTGAGGGATTCGAACCCCCGGACCCTCTCGGGTCAACGGTTTTCAAGACCGCCGCTTTCGACCACTCAGCCAACTCTCCTTTTTGTAGCGAGGGCGGGAATTGAACCCGCGACCTCCGGGTTATGAATCCGACGCTCTAACCATCTGAGCTACCTCGCCGTCTTATTTTGCGAGTGCAAATATACTAAGTTTTTACAATTTTGTATTTAAAAATGAAAAATTTTTTCTTTCAACCCGTTTTTCATTGCATTACCTGATTTCTCATATTTAATTAAAAGGTTTATCCGGTTGTTCAACATAACTTTTTTCTTCACCGGTCAATTGCAAATCTTTAACGATTTTTTCCGGGTTGGGCTTTAAAAATAACATCAATAAAATTGTATAACCACTTAAAAAGATGAATCTGAAATCATTAAACATAAAATAGAAAATTATATTTAATAAACCGTAAATTTCTACAAGTGTAATGTTTAGTAAAAAATAGTTAAAATATAAAGATGTTTTCTTAGCGATGTTATTTGCCTTGGAAATGCGTGAGGTAAGAATTTTTTTTAACAATTTTATGATAAATAAATGTAATATCCCGGCAACGGCTAAACCGGAAAATAATATGGAGTTGGCAGGCGTTTGTGCCGGACCGACCTGTTTGTCATTGAATTGAGTGATAAAATAAAAAACAATTATCGAAAGAATAAAACTGATTACAATTACAAAATATAAGATTAAAAGTATCTTGTAAAAAATATTAAAACTGGTAAAATGTAATCTTATTTTCAATTTTTTGCTCAAAAGTAATAAAAGTTATTGAAATTAAAATTTTTAAAATTATAACTATCAAATTTGTTGCAAATTTTCGATATTATTGACGTCTTAAACAGCTTCCTTTATGTTGGTTTAAACAAAATATCAACAAATATAAAATTATCAACCTGAAATTTATTAGCATTTTATTACAAATCTCTGTTTTTTATTTATGAAAAATTAACAAAAACACATTTTTGTTAATAAATACTCATTTTTACAAAAGTTATCAACAAAGTGGTAAAAAGTGGTAAAAAGTGCAATAAAATTTGTATTTTTGAAGCGTTAAATATGTTTAAATGTCATTCATCAACGGTACATATTATTGCAAAATGGATTCAAAGGGTAGAATTATGTTGCCTAGCGAATTGCGAAAGCAATTGGAAGCCTTACAGATGAATGATTTTATATTGAAGCGTGCCGTTTTTCACGATAATTTGGAAATGCATCCAAAAGAAGAGTGGAACAGATTGATGAGCAAATTGAAAAAATTGAATCCTTTCAAAAAGAAAAACGTTGATTTTTTAACCCGTTTTTTAGCCGGAGTGCGAAATGTTAATATTGACAATACGGGGCGATTGCAAATACCGAAAGATTTGGTCAATGTTGCCGGATTGAAAAAAGAAGTGGTGATTGCTTCGGCTATCAATATCTTTCAAATTTGGGATAAAGATAAGTATGAAGCATTTTTGAAAGAAACTTCCGAAAACTTCTCCGATTTAGCCGAAGAAGTGATGGGTGAAATGGATTTTGACGATGAATAACATTTTTAATTATGACTGAAATGTATCAAACATATCATATACCTGTATTGCTCAAAGAGTCTGTTGAAGGCTTAAATATCAAGCCTGACGGTATTTATGTTGATGCGACATTCGGAGGCGGCGGACATTCACGGGAAATACTCAAACATTTGAATGAAAACGGCCGGCTTTATGCTTTTGATCAAGATGCCGATGCCGTGCAAAACAAAATTGACGACAGCAGGTTTACGCTGATTGAAGGCAATTTTGCCAATATGCGGAATTATTTACGGCTCGAAGGTATAAAGGAAGTGGACGGAATTTTGGCGGATTTAGGTATTTCGTCACATCAAATCAATCAACCCGGACGCGGATTTTCGACCCGTTATGACGAGAAACTCGATATGCGTATGGACAGAAATGCCGGATTGTCGGCTTATGAGGTTGTTAATCGATACGATGAGAGACAATTGCGTATGATTTTTTCGCAATACGGTGATTTGAAAAATGCCGCGACCTTAGCCAAATCTATTGTCAAAGCCCGTAGTTTGAAACCTGTTAAAACAACCGGAGAACTGAACGAAATCGTATCAAAACATTTTCCGAAACTCAAAATTAACAAATTTTTAGCCAAATTGTATCAAGCCATACGTATAGAAGTAAACGGAGAATTGGATGCATTGAAAAAGATGTTACAACAAGCGGCTTTGCTAATCAAGCCCGGTGGCAGGTTGAGTGTGATATCATATCATTCGCTGGAAGACCGGTTGGTTAAACGTTTTATCAGAAGCGGTTTATTTGAAGGTGAACCTGAAAAGGATTTTTACGGCAATATCGCCGTGCCGTTTAAGAAAGTCGGGAAGTTGATAACACCGTCTACGGAAGAAATTGCCCGCAATCCAAGAGCGCGTAGTGCCAAGTTGCGAATAGCCGAACGAACGGATATGCCTTACGTTTTATGAAAATTTGGTCCATCATAAAAGCGGAGTATCTGATTAATGAAAATGCAGCGAAAAATTGGCTGTTTTTGATTATGCTGTTGGTTATGGGCGTGAGTATCATCAATTTATCGCATCAAGCCGATGCCAAAGTCAAAAAAATTGTAAGACTTAATAAAGAAGTCAAAGCTTTGCGGTCGGAATATGTCGAACTGAAAACAAAAGTTATCAAGAAAAAAATGGCAAGCCGGGTCATACAAAAAATGACAGAAAAAGGTTTTGTAACGCCTAAAAAACAACCGGTAAAAATCAAACTCAAAACCAAAAAATGAGTCAAGACAAGGTAAATATTATTCAAAGAAGCGGATGGTTTTTTTTGATACTGTTCCTGTTTGCCGTATTGATTGTTGTACAATTGATTAACATTCAATACATTGAAGGGAACAAATACCGTGCTTTGGCTCAAAAATATACCGTAAAAGAGTTTAAGATAAAAGCCAATCGCGGTAATATTTACGCAGAAGATGGAAGTATTTTGGCGACTTCGGTGCCGCACTACGATATAGCTTTTGACCCGGTAGCACCGTCAAATCGCAATTTTAACAAGTATATCGATGCTTTGACTCGCAAATTGTCATATCTAACCGGAAAACCGCAAAATTATTGGAAACAAACTTTTGTTAAAGCCCGCCAAAATAACCGGCAATACGTTAAAATCATTAAAGGGGTTAATTTTTCCACCTATCGGAAAATCAAACAATTTCCACTGTTTGAATTGGGAAGAAACAAAGGTGGTTTTATTGCCGAAATCCATACCAAAAGGGTATATCCGTTGGGTAATGTGCTGAAAAGAACTATCGGATTTGATCGTGGCAAAGGAAACAGTGCCGGTATTGAAGGTGCGTATTCCGTTTATTTGAAAGGTAAAGACGGTATGCAAAAAAAACAAAAGATAAAATACGGTGTTTGGAAACCTTTGAGCGATATCAACGATATAGAGCCGCAAGACGGTTACGATGTTGTAACCAATATCGATGTGGATATACAAGATATGGCACATCAAACTTTGTTGAAACAACTTCAAGAATATGATGCGGACCACGGAAGTGTTGTCATTATGGAAGTGGCAACAGGCGCCGTTAAAGCGATAGTCAATTTGGGAAAAACGGCATCCGGGGATTACAGGGAATTGCGCAATTATGCCGTTTACGAAACACACGAGCCGGGTTCGACCTTCAAATTATTCTCAATGATGGCGTTGCTCGAAGATAAAGTTGCAGACGTTAACGATATAGTGGATACGGGTAACGGCACTTACAAAATTTATAACAAAACCGTCAGGGATGCTCATAGAGGTGGTTTGGGTCAATTGACTTTGCAACAAGTGTTTGAAAAAAGTTCAAATGTGGGAACGGTAAAATTAGTATATCAAAATTATAAAGACAATCCGGCCAAATTTGTCAACCGTTTATACAATTTCGGTATCCACGAAAAAGTCAAAATCGATATCAAAGGAGAGGGCAAACCGTTGATTCCCGATCCGAGAGATAATAATTGGAGTGGTATCTCTTTACCTTGGATGGCTTACGGGTACGGTGTGGAAATGACGGATATTCAAATGCTGGCTTATTACAATGCCATTGCCAATAACGGCAAATTGATGAAACCGTATCTGGTCAAAGCCGTAAAATCTTATGATAAAAATATCAAAACTTTTGAACCGGAAGTACTGAATCCGTCTATTGCTTCGGAAGAAACCATCCGTAAAATGCAAGAAATGTTAAAAGGTGTTGTTTTGCGGGGAACGGCTACCAATATTAAAAATGACTATGTGTCCATTGCCGGTAAAACCGGAACCACTCAAACGGAATATTGGAAAGGAAAAGGGCAATATATCGCTTCGTTTGTGGGATATTTTCCGGCTGAACATCCTAAATATTCGATGATAGTCGTGATACATAAACCCGATAGCAAAAAAGGTTATTACGGCAATGTGGTAGCGGCACCGGTTTTTGAAACCTTAGCACAATATATTTACGGTAAAACACCGAGGGAAGTTAAAGTGGCTATAACGGATTTTAAAAATTCCAAAACGGAAAAAATCGTTGAAAAATATAAAACCGTGATGCCCGATTTGAGAGGTTTGCCCGCCAAAGACGCCTTGTATATTTTGGAAAATATGGGATTGAAAGTAAAAATGAACGGAAGCGGAAGGGTCGTCAGCCAATCCATACCGCGTGGCACCCGTATCAAAAGACGACAGGAAGTAGCATTGAAAATGAGTTGAATCTCGAAAATCTGAAATGAAACAATTAAAGGACATATTATCAAATATAAACATTGTCAAAGGCAAGGTAATAGACGATATGCAAATAGCACAAATACGCTATGATTCGCGTCAGGTGCAAGACGGTGATGTGTTTGTAGCTCTAAAAGGTGTGCAAACTGATGGACACAAATTTATATCCAAAGCTGTTGAGAACGGAGCTAAGGTTGTCATAACGGAACAGTGGCAAGATGATTTACCCGGAAATGTTGTTCAAATTCAAGTGGCTGATACACACGAAACATTAGCACTTACGGCATCTGCTTATTATGATCATCCGTCAAGGAAATTGAAATTGACAGGGGTAACCGGAACGAATGGCAAAACGACCGTTGCCACATTAAGTTATAGATTGTTTAAAAAAGCCGGGTATAAAGCGGGGTTATTATCAACCGTTGCCATTATGATTGACGGAGAGACATTTCCGGCAACTCATACGACACCGGACCCGTTGATGATTAATTATTATTTGAATGAAATGGTCAAACAAGGTGTAACGCACGCTTTTATGGAAGTCAGTTCGCACGGTATAGACCAAAAAAGGACCGCAGGATTGGATTTTGACGGTGGCGTGTTTACCAATTTAACACACGATCATTTGGATTATCACGAAACATTTATCAATTACCGCGATACGAAAAAACGCTTTTTTGATAGCTTGAAAGAAGAAGCTTTTGCTTTGGTCAATGCCGACGACAAAAACGGTCCGTTTATGTTGCAAAATACCAAAGCCCGTAAATTGACATATGCACTTAAAAATCCGGCTGATTACAAGGGTAAAATATTGGAAAGGAATTTTACCGGTATGCTAATGGAAATCAACCAAATGGATGTTTGGGTCAGACTTGTCGGCAAGTTTAACGCTTACAATATTTTGGCAGTTTACGGTACAGCCGAGCAATTGGGATTGGAACCTTTTGATATTTTGAAAATTATAAGTGAATTGTCAAGTGTACCGGGCAGGTTCGAATTGATTATTTCAACGGACGGTAAGATAGCCATTGTCGATTACGCTCATACACCTGATGCTTTGGAAAATGTTTTAAAAACCATTAATGATATCCGTCCGTACAACAAAGAACGGTTGATAACGGTTGTCGGTGCGGGCGGCAACCGTGACAAAACCAAAAGACCTGAAATGGCGGAAGTTGCCTCCCGTTTGAGTGATATGGTCATTTTCACTTCGGACAATCCGCGGGATGAAAACCCTGATGATATCATCGATGATATGGAAGCCGGCGTGCCGGGACAATTTTACAAAAAAACATTGCGGATAACCGACAGACGTGAAGCTATAAAAGCCGCCGGAAAATTAGCTAATCCGGGAGATATCATCCTGATTGTCGGTAAAGGTCACGAAGATTATCAAATAGTAAAAGGGCGGAAAACTTATTTTGATGATAGAGAAGAAATAAAAACCGTATTCGGTATAACAAAAAAAACCGTATAAACCAAGCATTATGTTATACTACATATTCAAATACATATTAAACGATTTTCCGGGAGCAGGTTTGTTTGATTACTTATCATTCCGCTCGGGAATGGCATTTGTGACAGCTTTGCTCTTTTCGTTATTGGTAGGGAAGAAAATTATTAACCGTTTGCGTAAAATGCAAATAGGGGAGACCGTGCGTGATTTGGGTTTGGAAGGTCAAAAAAACAAGGAAGGTACCCCGACAATGGGCGGTATTATCATCATTTTGTCAACCTTGATACCGGTATTGCTGTTCAACGATTTGAGGAATATTTACATTCAGTTGCTACTGACAACATTGCTTTGGATGGGTTTTATCGGTTTTGCGGACGATTATATCAAAGTTATCAAAAAGAATAAAGAAGGATTGGCGGGAAAATTTAAGATTTTGGGACAAATTGTTTTGGGAATTGTCGTTGCGACTGTTATGTTGGTCAATCAGGATATTACGATAAGAACTGAAAATTACTATCAAACAGAGACGGTTCAAAAAAAATTAGGTGAAAATTTTAATCCACCTGAAAAGTCACTTAAAACAACCATTCCTTTTATGAAAAAAAATAAAGAATTGGATTATGCCGCTATTTTGAAAAGTATCAGTCCCGGATTGGAAAAATATGCTTGGCTTTTTTTCGCTCTTTTTGTGATTTTTATTATAACAGCTGTATCAAATGCAGCTAATTTGACTGATGGTCTCGACGGTTTGGCGGCGGGAACATCTGCCATTATTGTTTCGGCATTGGTCGTTTTTGCTTGGGTATCGGGCAACATTATGATTGCCGATTATTTAAATATAATGTATATACCAGGTATTGGAGAAGTATCGGTATTTATAAGTGCTTTTGCCGGTGCTTTGGTCGGTTTTTTATGGTTCAATACTTATCCGGCACAGGTGTTTATGGGTGATACAGGCAGTTTGACTATCGGTGCCATCATTGCCGTGGTAGCGTTTTTTGTCAGAAAAGAATGGTTATTGCCACTATTGGCAGGAATTTTTGTCATCGAAGATGCTTCGGTGCTTATACAAAGATATTGGTTTAAATATACCAAACGAAAATATGGTGAAGGACGAAGGGTGTTTAGAATGGCACCGATACATCATCATTTTCAAATGAAAAATTGGCACGAGAGTAAGATTGTCGTCAGGTTTTGGATTATCGGAATTATTCTCGCGGCTATCAGCATAATCAGCTTGAAAGTCAGGTGAAACGTTGTGAGCAAGGTTTCTATTGAAAATTACAAATTGAAATTGAATAAAAGGTGCCTGAGTGTTCCAACGACGAAGGTGTTGGAATGTATCGAAGCCCCGACATCAGAAAACAAAATATCCGGTTAACTAAAAAAAATAAAAAATGACAGAGAAAATCATCAAAAGAAGAAAAGCTATCATAAAATCATTCCGGCCGTTTACCAATGTGCCGAACAGGATGGAACAAGTCCGTATCAAAAACGGTGTTGTTTATATCAATGATTCCAAAGCCGAAAATGTCAATGCCACGTATTTTGCTATGCAAAGTATCAATAAACCGGTGGTATGGATTGCCGGTGGTGAAGATGACAAAACCGATTATTGGGATTTGATGCCGTTGGTACGCCGTAAAGTGGAAGCGATTATTATGATAGGTAAAAACAATGCCCGGCTAAACGTCTATTTTTCACCGGTTGTAGATGAAATTTACGAGGTGGATTCTATGCAGGAAGCCGTCAGATTGGCTTACCGAATCTGCGAACCGGGAACAAGTGTTTTATTGTCACCGGCGTGTAAACCCGATTTACGTTTTGCCGATTATCAAGACAGGGGACAACAATTTGTCAATGCCGTAAAAAATATATAATGCTATGATGCAAATTTTGAGAAAAATATCAGGCGATCGCCAACTTTGGGTTTATACTGTATTACTGCTGTTATTTTCTTTCTTGATTGTGTACAGTGCCAGCAGTAATCTGGCCAATGTGTATGAAAAAAACAGTCCGCTTTTTTTTGGTATCAAACATTTTATTCACGTAGCCATCGGCTTGGTGATTATTTTTGTTACACATCGCTTAAACCCAAAATATTTTTCTCATTTGTCGCATATAATGATGCCTTTTATCGTGTTATTGCTGTTCTTTACGCTGACGCGGGGTATCACTATGGGAGGCGCCAATGCCAGCCGTTGGATTTATATTCCCGGCTTAGGAAGTATTCAACCTTCCACGATAGCTTTCGTGTTTTTGATGATGTTTACAGCCCGTTTTTTCGGGAAAAACGATTTGCAACAAATAGATTTTGCCACAAGTCTGAAAAAATATTGGATTTGGGTATTTGCCGTTACGGGTTTGATTTTGCCGGCAAATTTGTCAACGGCGGTTTTGATATTTTTTATGGTTTTGATTATCAGTATTATAGCAGGATATCCGTTCAAAGATTTATTAAAAGTTTTGGGTTTGGCATTACTCGGTTTGATGATGATGATTTTGATTTTAAAAGCTTTTCCTAACCGGTTTTCCAACCGTTTGGATACGTGGCAAAGCCGGATTGAAAGTTATTTCAGTAATGTTAAACAGAATGACGATACCATTTCATTGGATGATAAAAATTATCAACGCACTCAGGCTAAAATTGCCATAGCCAAAGGTGGCTTGATAGGGTTTAGACCGGGAAAAAGCGTTCAAAAAAATTTTTTACCGCAATCGGTTTCCGATTTTATTTATGCAATTGTCATCGAAGAATACAGTTTGACAGGCGGATTGATAATTTTATTTGTTTATCTGTTATTAGGTTTACGGATGTTTTTTGTGGCCAAAAGGGCAAAAAACCGGTATTATCAATTGCTTGTTTTGGCGGTAGGTTTTCCAATTATAGTCCAAGCACTTTCAAATATGGCTGTTGCTGTCGGTTTGTTTCCGGTTACCGGACAACCGTTACCGTTGCTTAGCTCAGGGGGGACGGCTATTTGGATGAGTTGTTTTGCTATCGGAATTATTTTGAGTGTCAGCCGTGATACCGAACTCAAAGAAAAAGAAGATTTGGAAGAATTTGTAACCGAATAAATTATGACAAAGCCACAAAAACATATCAAGGTTATCATCAGCGGTGGCGGAACCGGTGGTCATATTTTTCCGGCTTTGTCTATTGCCAACGAAATTAAAAGGCGGTATCCGGATGCAAAAATTTTATTTGTAGGTGCCAAAGGCCGTATGGAAATGGAAAAAGTGCCGGCAAACGGTTATCCTATCAAAGGCTTGTGGATTTCGGGTTTTAACCGTAAAAACAAATTGAAAAATTTACTGTTTCCCCTAAAATTGTTATTGAGTTTAGCAAAAGCATTCATAATTATCAAACGGTTTAAACCGGATTTTGTCATTGGAACGGGTGGATTTGCCAGCGGACCTGTTTTATTGGCAGCGCAATTTTCAGGTATCCCGACTTTTATCCAGGAACAAAATTCGTATCCGGGGATAACCAATAAAAAATTGTCAAAAAAAGCCCGTAAAATTTATACGGCTTATGATAATTTGGAAAGATTTTTTGATGTCCGTAAAATTTTAAAAACCGGTAATCCCGTGCGTAGAGATTTGTATGATTTGAAAATTGACAAAAACAAAGCGCTTCACAAATTCGGTTTAACATCCGGTAAAAAGACCATTCTGTCACTGGGAGGCAGTATGGGCGCAAGCACGTTAAATGAAGGGATTTTGAATATTTTGAACCATATCAAAGACCATGATTATCAAATCATTTGGCAAACCGGTAAAAATGATTTTGATAAATACAAGCACTTAAACGGTGCGCAAGTTAAAGTCGTACCGTTTATTACGGATATGCCTTCGGCTTATGCCGTCGCCGATGTGATTATTTCGAGAGCAGGTGCAGGTACCATTTCAGAATTGACATTGATAGGTAAGCCGATGATATTGGTGCCTTCGCCGTTTGTAGCCGAAGACCATCAAACTAAAAATGCCGAAGCTTTGGCTGAAAAAGAAGCCGCTATTTTATTACCCGAAAAACGGATTAATAATGAATTATGGCAAATACTGAATGATATTCTCGAAAATGAAGCAAAAGCCAAAAAATTGAGTGAGAATATAAAAAAATTAGCTATGCCCGATGCAACAAAACGGATAGTGGATGATGTTTTTGAGGAAATGAGGAAGTGAGGAAGTGCGCTTCGGTACGATTTTATACCTAACGGCATAAAATCACTCAGTGACCTTTTAAATCGAAAATCTGAAATCGAAAATCTGAAATCTGAAATCAATAAAAATCCTCATTTCCTCAATTCAAAAGACGAAAACACGGTATGAAACAATAAACAATCATCAAAGAAAGCAATATACTATGAACCGTAACATTCAACATTCAACATTCAACATTCAACTAATTCCCTACATATTAACATTATCCTTGTTGATAATTACCATTGTATTGGGAAGCTATTTTGATGATTTGTATAAAAATGAGAAGTTAAAGGAGACACAAGTGCATATTTATCCGATGTCCAAAACTTTTATTATGCCGGATGAGGTTATTAAATTGATGAATGTAAAAGACAGTATCTTAAAACGGATTGATATCGACAGTTTGGAATGGATACTTGAACAAAACGGGTATATTGACAATGCCGAAGTGTACAGGGATTTGAACGGACGTTTGGTTGCCGAAGTGGAACAATACAAACCGGTAGCCCGCTTTATAGGACAAACATCGTATTATCTGGATAAAAACGGTAACAAGAAACCTTTGTCAAAGTATTATACCGAAAAAGTGGTATTGGTATATGGTGACATGTATTCCGGTCATAAGGAAAAATTGAAGGATTTAATCAAACAAATATATAACGATAAACATCTCAACGAAATAGTTTCGGAAATTCATCTCAACGGTAAAAAAATCCGACTAATTACAGATAAATTATCGGCAGGGATTAACATAGATTTGAATGAGAATATTCCGGCACAATTGTATAAACTCAAAGCCATATACAGTTATTTGGTAAAACAAAATTTAACAGAAAAATACCGGCAAATAGATTTACAATTTGAAAATCAAGCCGTTTGCAAATAATCACCGTAAAATTTAAAAGTTATGAACACATCAAACTTCAACACCGACACAGGACAACAACCGGAACAGTCCTTATTCAGAGACCAAGACGAACGCATGGAAGTGGTTGGCTTGGATATTGGAACGACCAAAGTGGTAGCTATTATAGGCCGTAAAAACCAGTTTGGAAAAGTGGAAGTATTAGGATATGGAAGGGCACCGAATACAAAAGGCGTCAGAAACGGCGTTGTCATCAATCTGACCGAAACGGTTAAAGCCATTAAAGAAGCGGTCAAAAAAGCCGAATACAATGCCAAAATCCGTATCAAAAAAGTGATAGTGGGTATTGCAGGGCAACACATCCGCAGTATTCAGACCAGTGAATATATTATGCGAGAAAATCCCGAAGATATAATTACCGAAGATGAAATTGAAAAACTGATTAATCAGGTAAAACGGATAACGGTGGAGCCGGGAGAGAAAATTATTCACGCATTGCCACAAGAATTTAAAGTGGACGATGAAGGGAATATTGTCGATATGCCTGTGGGGATGGCAGGAACACGTTTGGAAGCCAATTTTCATGTTGTGGTCGGTAAAGTAGCTTCTATTCAAAATCTTATCAGATGTGTCAAAATGGCTGATTTGGAAGTGGTGGATATCACTTTGGAACCTTTGGCTTCGGCTGAATCCGTTTTAATAGAAGAAGAAAAAGAAGCCGGAACGGTATTGGTGGATATAGGTGGCGGAACTACGGATGTTGCCATATTCAAACATAATATCATAAGACATACGGCTATCATTCCTTACGGTGGTAATATCATAACCAAGGATATTGTAAACGGTATTCACGTATTGGAAAGTAAAGCGGAACTCTTGAAAATTCAATACGGTTCGGCTTGGCCGGCGGAAAATAGTGATACGGAAATTATCGCCGTGGAAGGTTTGCCCGGAAGACCGCCGGTTGAAATAAGTATGAAACATTTAGCCCGTATTATAAAAGCCCGCGTGGAAGAAATCATTAAACTGGTACATATTGAAATCTCACGCTATCAAGAAATGACAAACGACCCTGTTTTATTAGGTGGTATCGTATTGACCGGTGGCGGTTCCGAATTAAGACATTTACCGCAATTGGTCAATCTCTTTACAGGTTTATATACACGCGTAGGTAAACCTGTACAACACCTTGCCGGTGGCACCGAAAAAGATTTGATAAGTCCTGTTTACGCTACGGCAGTAGGTCTGTTGCTGAAAGGCTTGGCCGATAAACGGAACTATGAATATTATGAATATTTGGACGAATTGGAAGCCAAAAAAGAACAAGAAAAAGATAATAAGACAGGTAAACAGGAAGTAAAAAGTGACAAAAAACATAAAAAGAAAAAAGAAGAGATACAAGATAAACGAAAAAACAAATTATATAAAGCCTTTTTGGATTTTTTAAAAAAATTGGAATAGGCGTTTTGTGGCTGTAAAGATTAAAACTTATTAAAAAAACAAGCATCATGATTGACTACAACTGGAATTTGGAATTTGATTTGGAAAAAAACAAATCCAATGTTATTAAAGTAATCGGCGTTGGCGGTGGCGGTGGTAATGCCGTAAATTATATGTATCAAAAAGGCATCAAAGATGTTGATTTTGTGATTGTAAATACCGATTCGCAGGATTTATCCAAAAGTCCTGTTCCCGTAAAAATACAAATAGGAAAGACCTTGACCGAAGGTTTAGGCGCCGGAGCCAATCCCGAAATCGGTGAAAAAGCGGCTTTGGAAGATTTGGCTGCAGTAAAAAAAGTATTGTCACACAATACCAAAATGGTCTTTATAACCGCCGGAATGGGAGGAGGTACCGGAACCGGTGCGGCACCTGTTATTGCCAAATTGGCCAAAGATATGGGTATTCTGACAGTTGCCATCGTGACAAGCCCTTTTTCGTATGAAGGCAAAAAAAGAAATTTGTATGCACAAAAAGGTATTGAAAATTTACGTGAATTTGTCGATTCGTTGATTATTATCAACAATAACAAACTTCGTGAAATTTACGGCAACTTGGCCTATAAGGAAGCTTTTGCCAAATCGGATGAAGTTTTGGCTTCCGCCGCGTCGAGTATTGCCGAAGTAATTACCAAAAATTATATGGTAAATATCGATTTTAAAGATGTTAATACCGTCTTGCAAAACAGCGGTACCGCTATTATGGGATCAGCCAAAGCAACCGGAGATAACCGCAGTAAAGAGGTGATTATGAAAGCTTTGGATTCACCGTTGCTCAATGACAATAAGATAACCGGCGCTAAAAACGTCTTACTGCTTATCCAATCGGGAGGCGATGAAATCACGATTGATGAAATCAGTGAAATCAACGATTTTATCCAAAACGAAGCGGGACATAATGCCGAAATTATCATGGGTATCGGAGAAGATGAAAATCTGGAAGATGCCATATCGGTTACGATTGTAGCAACCGGATTTAATAAAAACCAACAAGATTTGATATCCAATGCCGAACCTGATAGAATAGTGCATGTCTTAAAAAATGAAAACGTTTACGATATCAAATCCGAGGAATATGAAGCGACACTTCCCGAAGAGGAACAAATCGATTTGTATCGAACGGAACCGGAAAAAAAACCTGAAATTGTGGAAGAAAAAGACGAATACGGCAATACGCAATATGCCATAGATTTTAAGTTGGAAGATAAAGAAAAACCGGTAAATGATAATGCGGTAGTAAAACCGGTGGAAGCAGAACAGACGCCGGAAGAATATACTGATAAGAAGGAACCGCTCAAAGTTGTGGAAGAAACCACCATAGAACAACCTTTGTTGTTTAATTTAGATGATGAAAAACCGACGGAAAATTTTGACGAAATAGAAGATTTAACCGAATTACCTATTGAGATTGCCCTCAAATTGCGCAAAAAGCGTAAAGATTATATGAAAAATTATGAAACCTCGCTCAATGTGGCGGAAAAAAAAGACGAAATACCGGCTTTTCAAAAAAAAGGTATCGAAGTGGATTTGAGTCCTAAATCGTCAAAGAATATTCACAGAATAGAAATGGATGCCGAGGGTAATTTCAAATTAAGTGATAAAAATTCGTTTTTCGAAGACAATGTGGATTAAAAGAGTTAAAAGTTGCACTTCGACAAGCTCAGTGACCTTAGTTGAAAGTTAAATGTTTATAAAGTTTATAATGTTCGTAACGTTCATAACGTTGTAGGGAGGCACGACCCGTACGTCTCATATTAAAGCACGACCCGTAGGTCTGATATCATGATAAACAATAAAAAAAAATCCATTGAGTCCTTTTAGAGGCGCCATGTTAGTAGACGATAACAATAAAAAATAATCATTAAAAGAGACCTGCTAGGTTTCCAAACCTGGTAAATCTGACAAGATAAAAACACCATTAAGCTCCGCAAGGAGCGGCATCTAATATACCGGCAAAACAAAAAAAATTCTGAAAATTGTTTGTTTTAATCGCAACAAAACAATATTTTTGCATCTGAAAAGGAGCCCGCGTGGCGCAACTGAATAGCGCATCGGATTTCGGCTCCGAGGGTTGGGGGTTTGAATCCCTCCGCGGGTACCATTAAAAACCGTCCTAAATTCGGACGGTTTTTATAATGAATATAATTGTTTTTGGTATTATTTTTCAAAAGATTTAAAAATCCTGGAACTCGAACGTCCTGGTGCTTTTACTTCTATATCCAAAAAATAGCCGAAAGGCGTTTGTCCGGTTTTATAGCCGGTGTTGTTTAACCGCAATTCAACCGCATCAAAAAAATCTTTGGTAATATACGGATCCGCCTTACTCATCGATAAATGAGCAAATGAATGTAATATAATGTGTCCCGTTTCATTTTTTTTAGCCGCCCATTTCAAGCTTTTTACCAATTTGGTTTCATAATATTTAGGATCCGCTTCATCTTCTTTTTCCATTTGGATAAAGGCCACCAAAACATTATCAAAACTTTGATATGAATCAAAATCCGGAAAATCCGGTAAAGTTTTTATTTGAGGTTTATAAGCAAATTGGTCGCAATATATCATTAAAAGTTTCATTTTTGTATATTTTGATTATGAGACAAAAATAATTTTTTTCAGAATATCCTTTATTATATTCCGGATGTTTGGTGTCCGGTGCCGTGTCACTTCGATACATCCCGTCACTTCTCCGTCGTGACGGGACACTCAGTGACCTACCTTTCTAATCCTCACTTCCTCATTTCCTCAATTCCTCATTTCTTCATTTTACACCTCCCATTCTTTATAAAATTGTTCTAAAAATTCCTGCATAAATCTGTGCCTGTCCACAGCCAATAGTCTTCCGGTAGGTGTATTCATCATATCTTTTAATTTGAGCAATTTTTCGTAAAAATGATTGATTGTCGTTGTATTGCCCTTTTTATATGTTTCTTTATCCAAGTTTTGAATCGGTTTCAAATCCGGGTTGTAAATAGGATTATTCTTGTAGCCCCCGTAAACAAAAGCTCTTGCGATACCAATAGCACCAATAGCATCCAAGCGGTCGGCATCTTGGATAATTTGCAACTCTTTGCTTGTAAATTTTTGTTTTTCAAATGAATTTTTAAACGAAATATTTTCAATGATTTTGACAATGTGTTCAATAACTTCGTCGGGAATATTTTGTGTTTGTAAAAATTTGCGGGCAATCTGCGGACCGGCGGTTTCGTCGCCGTTGTTAAATTTGGCGTCTGCAATATCGTGAAGCAAAGCACCAAGTCTGATAATAAACAAATCACCACCTTCTTTTTCCGCAATTTTTTCCGACAATTTCAATACCCGTAAAACATGCCAATAATCGTGACCGGCTTCAGCATTTTCAAGCTTTTGTTTGACAAAATTTTTAGTGTTTTCTATAATGGTTTTGTTCATGTTTTCATAAAATAAATTTATTGTAAAAGTAAACATTATTTTTTCAAAAATTAAAATCCATAACCAATTGTCAAAAGTTTTAACCCCCAGTATCTTTTTCGAAATTCAGGAAACTTTAGTTGCATTTTACAAGAATCCTTACCTTTAAATTTCTTTTATTTATGGATTTTAAGGAAAGTAATTGATATACAAGTAAACTTGATATTTTGACACAACATCTTTTAGAATTACAATATCATCTGATATACAAACCTGACGTAATTTTTCTTTACATCTTTTATATATTTCCTTTAAAACAGGATACTTGTATTTGGTTGTCTAAACTAGATGAACTGTCAACCTTGAAACTCTATGAACATTTGTCCTTTGAAAATTTTTATAATACTTATAATAAAGGTTATATTTTAGAAGCTGAAAGTAAAATGTAGCAAAAAACATATAGTTTTAATTCGCTGAAAATTAAAGATATACAAAAGAAAACAAACAATAGAACTTGAAAATAATACGGTTTTAATTAATCTGTTTATTTTTTTTTTTTAATTTTGTCAATCAAAAAGTTGCATTTGATGGTTGAAACTACCTGACAATAAATTAAGACAAAAAATACATAGAAGTGATAAAATTTATTATTTTTCAAGTTCAAAAAACAAGTAATTAACATTAAAATATACGATGTATGAAAAGATGTACTAACGGACACTATTATAGCGAGACTTTTTCTCAATGCCCATATTGTTCTTCAATAGAAACAGAATACACAACAAAAGACGATGTTGGGACACCAATAAGTTTTGATATTAATGATTTACGCAAAAAAGTTGATATCATTTTTCAACTAGATGTTGCGCCTGACCATATAAAAAGATTTATCAAAATTAACCGAAAAAACTATGAAATGGATTTAAAATATGAAGTTGCAAGTAGTATTGGTTATGATGAACAGCAACTTCCAAAAGAGTTAATTGATAAAATAAATGAAATAAATAGTTTAATTAATACAGAATTACTAAAAAAAAATATTGTTAGTATTAATTACTTTTGCAAAT
>JALWFE010000114.1 GCA_027039975.1 Flavobacteriales bacterium | reverse complement strand
TAATACAAGAATATAACTGCAAAATGCCTAATGGTAGGAAATCTTTTTTTCATGGTATTTATTGGTTATCTGGTTATTTGGTTATTTGGTTATTTGATACCGGCGCTTCGGTACATTCCAAACTTCGTTTGGAACACTCAGCGACCTACTTCGGTACACAGCTCCTTCGTCGCAGCACTCAGCGACCTTTGATTCTGCTTCAATTTGTAATTTTCAATTAAGACGTTGCATTGCAACGTCTCTACATTCAACATTATGAACATTACGAACATTGAACACGAGACGAATGCAATTCGTCTCTACTAATCATGGTGATACGGATGATTATTCAAAATAGCCAAACCGCGATACAGTTGTTCCAAAAAAATCAATCGCACCAATTGATGCGAAAAAGTCATCTGCGATAAGGCAATTTTGAAATTGGCACGTTGATAAACCCTTTCGGAAAAACCGTAAGGACCGCCTATGACAAAAACCAGATTTTTTAAACCCGTATTCATTTGTTTTTGTAAAAAACCGGCAAATTGTTGCGACGTCATTTCTTTACCTCTTTCGTCTAACAACACCACATAATCGGATGAGGTCAATTTGTCTAATATCAAACTTCCCTCCTTCTCTTTTTGTTGTTTTTCAGATAAATTTTTGGTATTTTTTAAAGCCGGAAGGGTTATCTTGTCAAATCCGGTAAAATTCATAATCCGTTTCTCATATACCCCCATTAATTTTTGCAAACAGGTATCATCCGTTTTTCCGATTAACAACAATTTGATTTTCAAAACAATAATGTTTCAATGATAGTTTAATTTCCTTTATTTTTTTTCGGATACACTATAAAAGCATCAGGATATTCTTTTTTTATTTTTTGCAAAGCTTGAACTGCTGCCAGCTTGGTTTCATATTCACCGGCCCAAACTTTAAATTCGGGCGATTCCCACTCGATAACCACATATTCACCGGGAAATTTTTCTTGAAAATCGGCCTTCACCGAACGGGCATTATTGATATCCTGTCCGTTATATAACTGAATATGATAGTAATTAAAACTTGTCTTGATTTTGGTAAAACAATCGGCACGTCTGGCAAGAATCGTATCTACTTTCTCATTAACAATAAACCTGTTTGGCTTTGGAAATTTCTCTTGACCGGATCCGAACAATGCCGTAAACATAAACGTTAAAACAAATAAATATTTCATGGTTTTATAATTTAGTCAAAAATACGAATTTTTTGATGATTTATTTCGGTTCATAGAATATAACTTTCTTTGATGTTTGTTTGTTGCTTCATACCTTATTTTCGTCTTGTATATTGATGAGTTGATGATTTATTCCGGTTCATTGAATAATTCGTTTATTGATGAATATCTGCTATTACAAACCATATTATCCGTTTCATTAATTGAGGAATTGAGGAAAGGTCACCGATATATCGAGGCGACTTCCTCATTTCCTCACTTCCTCATTTCCTCACTTCCTCATTTCATCAACTCATCAATTCATCAATTTATCAGTTCATCAATAATTATCCATTATCCATTTTCAATTTTCAATTATTAGACGCATCGTCGTGCGTCTCTACTTGTTACTTGATACTTGTTACTTCTAGAAAATACCGTGCCAATAAAAAAAGCCGCTCCAAAGAACGGCTTTCATTTTTAAAATCATAAAATATCAGTGTGCATTGTGATGCAACAAACTCTCTTCGATATAAGGATGATTAACCGGAATAATATATTTACGTTTAGCCAAATTTCTAAAAAATACAAACATAAACAATCCGATAAATCCTAATAAAATACCTATTTCATACAATCCGAACACAGGATGAATATGTTCGCCCATACCTGCAAATGTATGTGTCAACGGCGGAAATACGGACAAATAAACATCCAATACAAAACCGAGTAACAAAATACCCGCAATTGTGACCAAAACTTTCGGATTTTTGGCCAATCTGTTAGGCAGTAATACCAAGAAAGGCACCATAAAGTTGATTACGATATTCAATGTAAATAAGAATTGCGAAAAGTGAAATCTTCTCAAAAAGTAATATTCCCCTTCTTCGGGTATATTACCGTACCAAATCAACATATATTGGAAATACCAAGCATAAGCAAACAAAATGGAACCCATAAACAGGTATTTGGAGAAATCATGCCAGTGTGATGAATTCATAAACGGCAGATATCCTTTTTTATTTAAGAAATAAACAATCAAAATTATCAATGCAGATGCGTGGAAAAAGCCGGAAATCAACTCTTTGACACTAAACAATGTACTGTACCAATAAGGTTCCAAAGACATTAAATAATCAAATCCGGCAAAAATAAAGGTCAAAGCAAATCCGAAAATGTACACTTTGGAGAAAAAACGGCTTTTTTCAAACCATTTCAAAGCACCTTGTTTATCTTCGTCTTCTTTTTTGGAAAATTTACGTAAAATTCCAACGGTTGCAAACCATACCAAAAAGAAAATAAATGTTCTGATAATAAAGAAATTTTTATTCAAATAAGGTGCTTTGATTTCCAAAATTTCTTTCAATTCGGGATATTTTCCGAAATCAGCCACAAGTTCTTCGGGATTTGCCCACGGATAAACGTATTTCATACCCAAAAACACCAATGCCAACATAAAGATAAACGCAGGTCCTATATAGCAGGCAATAGTTTCAGGTATCCGTTTAAAAGCGGCCGACCAACCGGCTTCGGCAATATATTGCAAAGACATCCAAAAAGCGGCACCCAAAGCCAATAATAAAAACATGTAGTTGCTGAACAAAATATTAGCCCAGAATCTATGTGTATCAGCCGTGTAAGCCATAATTCCGGCTATCAATCCAATCAACATCAATACATAGCTGATGGTTTTTAACTTTTTTGAAAATTCAAATCTTTTTTTCATTGTCGTAAGTTTAAGTTATTTTACTTTGAAATGATTCTTGATATAAAGAACAATTCGCCATCTGTCATCCGTTTCTATCTGTGATGCATGCGCTCCCATAATAGCAGATCCTTTTGTAATAACATGAAATATTGTTCCATCAGGATACGCTTGGATATAATCGGCTGTTAAATTAGCAGGAGGTATCGGGTACAATTTCTTACCGTTTTTAACCAATTTGGTCAAATGGCCGTCACCTTTTCCTTCCTTTCCGTGGCAAATTGCACAATAAATATCATATTTCATTTTACCACGTTCTAAATTTGCAGATGTTGGTTTCAACGGATTTTTTAACATTTTTCCTGCTTTTTCCTTATCATTTTTCTCAAACGGATAAGGCATATATTCACGGGCAATCGTTCCTACTACCGGTTTTTGCAAGGTTTTACCATCCTTAAATACAGGATTTGGCGAATATGATTCGTAAGCTTTTGAATAATACATATCAAAATCCCCCATATAATCCCAATAAGTATTCTCTTGATGGTGATTACAAGACGATAAACCGGCTAAAATCAATATTAAAATTATATATTTTTTCATTTTATTTCTTTTTTACAGTTATCAATTAAACCTCATCGATTTTTTCCGCTCCCGTACTTTCAAAAATTTGACGCACTTTATTTTCCATATCTCCCGTTAAATCGGATTTATCTATTAAAACCACCATTTTATCATCGTTGATACCGGGATACGAAAACTCAGGTTCTTTACCGGGAAACATTTTAGCTTGTACAAAAAATGTTACCACTGTTGTCAAAACTGTTACTAAAACCGTTCCTACAAACATCAATACGGGAAATGTTAAACTCAAATTCGGTTTACCACCTATATTGATAGGATAATCTATCACAAAAGTGTAATAAAGACCTGCAAAAACACTTGTCACACCAAAAAGTCCGTAGAAAAATGCCAACAAAGGAATATTGGATTTAATATGAAATACCTCCAACAATTCTTCGATAACAAAAGGTGTTACGACTTCTTCAACCGGAGCGTTAGCGGCTTTCAATTGTTCCGCCGCTTCCATCAATTTCCGGTCATCGTTATATACAGCTACTATTTTACTCATCTTCCAAATATTTTTTAATTTCTTGTAATTGCTCTTCAGTCGGTTTCAATTCCGTATGACGTTTGGCTTGTTGTTTCAATTCGTTCATAGCCATCATCGGGATAAATCTGATGAATAACATAACGCCAACACCAAACAATCCTATTGTTCCCAAATAAACCCATTTATCAACAATAGTTGAAGTGTAATGGAACCAGTTGGCAGGCAAGAAATCTTCCGCTGCCGGCGGTACCACAATATTATACCGTTCTAACCACATACCGATATTCACACCAATGGTAATCCAAAATACCCAAGTCAAATTACGTCTGACTTTTTTAAACCAGAACAGTTGTGGCAAGAATGCGTTAAATACCAACATCAACCAATAAGGAAGGGCATAATGTCCTTTGAGATAGTTTTCGTCAAAGACATAAGTTTCATAAGTATTAGCTGAATACCAAGCAATGAACAATTCGATTAAATATGCCGATCCCATAATCAAACTGACAAACGTAATGATACGGGCAATGGCATCAAAATGGTCATCGGTTACATATTCGTGTAGTTTAAAGGCTTTACGGATTAAAACCATCAAGGTAACCACCATACTAAATCCTGAGAAAATAGCACCAACCACAAAGAAAGGCGGGAAAATAGTCTCGTGCCAACCGGGTAAGATACCGGCGGAGAAGTCCGTGGATACGATAGAGTGAACGGCGATTACCAATGGCATAGCCAGACCACCTAAAATCACCAACGTATCTTCAAATTTTCGCCATTTATCCATAGAGCCGACCCATCCGAAACTCAAAGCATTGTAAATTTTGCGTTTGATACCTTCGGAACGATCTCTAACAGTGGCAAAATCCGGCAACATACCTATATACCAGAAAATAGCTGATGTTGTCAAATATGTTGCGATGGCGAAAACATCCCACAACAAAGGGGAATTAAAGTTTACCCACAGACCGCGAGAGTTGGGGCCGTAAGGAAAAATAAAAAATTCATCCCAAGGACGACCGACGTGAATAGCCGGGAACAATCCGGCAGCCAACACGGCAAATACCGTCATAGCTTCTGCGGCACGGTTAATGGATGTACGCCATTTTTGACGGAAAACCAATAAGAATATCGAGAATGCCGTTCCGGCATGACCGATACCAATCCACCAAA
This sequence comes from Flavobacteriales bacterium, assembly GCA_027039975.1. Lineage (GTDB taxonomy): Bacteria > Bacteroidota > Bacteroidia > Flavobacteriales > Flavobacteriaceae > WGBX01. The sequence continues at coordinate 18,714 of JALWFE010000114.1, read as the reverse complement.
CAAAGTTAATAATAGCCCAACCCCAAGGCACCTGGTTGTTGTTACCCCACATACCGATACCTTTAGCAATAGTAAGTGGAACATAATACCCCAAACCGACGGCCATCAAGACAAAAAACAGGGCAAAGGATAGTTTCCACCACAAAGGGGCTTTTTCTTCTTGCGACCTTAAAATATCCCGTGTAATATCTCCGTAAGATTTATTACCGAGTATTAATTCGCCTCTGACTTCTTTTTTATACATAATTGAATTATTTTAGTTTTTAAGCTTCAGTTTTGTGTTCTTCATCTTTATTTCGAACCTTGGTCATATATACCACACTTGGCAATGTTTTCAATTCTTCCAACAGTCCGTAAGACCGTTCATCTTGGAACAATTTAATAATACGGGCACCTTCCATATTGGTATCTCCAAAGACAATGGCATTGGAAGGACAAGCTTGTTCACAAGCCACTTCTATTTCACCGTCACGCAACTCTCTGCCTTCGGATTTGGCTTTGAGTTTACCTTCTTGGATTCTTTGAACACACAAAGTACATTTTTCTACCACACCACGTTGTCTGATAACAACATCGGGGTTGAGAACCATTCGTTTAACTTCGTCGTTAAACAAGTAATTGTAATCACCACCTTCAACGAAGTTGAACCAGTTAAAGCGTCTGACTTTATATGGACAGTTATTCATACAATAGCGCGTACCAATACAACGGTTGTAAGCCATGGCGTTCAAACCTTCATTGGTATGCGGCGTGGCGGCTACCGGACAAACATTTTCACAAGGCGCATTGTCACAGTGCTGACACATCACCGGTTGATGGAACACTTCCGGATTATCTTCCACTTCTGAATACAATTTGTCTTCCTTGCTTGAATAATACCGGTCAATACGTAACCAGTGCATATTACGGCGTCTGCGGACTTGCTCTTTGCCAACTATAGCAATGTTATTTTCCACTTGACAAGCAATGATACAAGCACTACAACCGGTACATTTGTTATAGTCGATAGCTAATCCCCAGTGATGTCCGGGATAGTCTTCGGGATTATAACCGTTTTTGTACAAGTTGACATGTTCCAATTTTTCTTTGAAGAAAACATGTTTTTCATTACCCGAATGTTTGTCTTTTTGCCAAGCGGCCAAAGTAGTTTCACGGGCTATATCTTCACCACGGCCTTCCATGGTATCATGCGTTTGAGTTTGAGCTAACGGATAGGTTTTACCGGTTTTGCTGATTTCAACCGCAATACCGCTAAACTGACGGTGACCGTCTTTGGCGGTAACAAATCCGGCAGCATTGGCGCCACCGACTTGGTCGGCAACAGGACCGGCCGCTGTTCTACCGTAACCTAATGCAATACCTATCGTTGAAGGATCTTGTCCGGGTTGTATCAAAACAGGTAATGATACTTCATAGCCGTTGGCTTTAACCGTCAAAACATCTTCTTGTTTCCAACCTTTTTCTTTCGCCGTTTTCGGAGCTACGGTAATATAATTGTCCCACGTAGCTTTTGAAATCGGGTCGGGTAATTCCTGCAACCAAGGATTGTTTGCCATCAAACCACTTCCGATACCGATTTTTTCATAAACAACTAATTGCATACCGGAAGGTTTGGTGAAAGCCGTAATTTTAGCTTCGTTTTCTTTGAGGTAAGCGGCATTGAATTGCGGTGCTTCACCGTTTACAGCTACTTCATAAACACCGTCTTGCAAAGCTTTGTTCCAACCCGAAGTAAAATCAATAATATTTTGCGATTCGGTAGCCGTACTGTCTTGTTGTACACCTTGTTCGCCGCCTTCTTCCGGTGCTTCTTTTTTGGACAAAATATTTTCAATCCAGTTCTTTTTCAAATAGTCGTAAAACGAACCGGATATGCCTGTCCACTTCATAAAACTTTCTTGTGCCTGACGTGTATCCCATAGTTTATTGATAGTGGGCTGTCCTAAACTGAACATGCCACTTACGGGTTCGGCATCAGACCAGGATTCCAAGAAATGGTTATCGGGCAAGACATATTGTACATTTTTGGCCGTTTCATCAAGTTTGTCGGTTAATGCGACACTCAACGCCATTTTTTTGATAACAGCCGCTTTTTCATCAGATTTGTGACAATTATAAACCGGATTGGCATTGTAGAAAATCACGGCACCTGCCTTTCCGTCTTTCATATCGGCAAAAGCTTGGTGAATTTTTTCGTCACGCCCTTGTTTCAACAAAGTTTCACGGCTAAAATCAATGGTTTTGCCATAGTTACCCAACATATTATTGATACTGTTTACAATCACTTGGATGTCAGTATCGTTTGTTCCCGAAACTACAAGCGATTGTCCTTTGTTAGCCAATAAATCCGCCGCCATTTTTTTGACATCAATTTCACAAGGCAGTTCTTTAATCATTTGTCCACCGGTTTGTGAAGCAATAGCATTGTGCAATTTGATTAAGAGTTTTTTCTCTTGCGCCGGTTTAATATAACGGCGGTAATCGGCGTTACTACCGGTCAAACTCATCAATGTTTCATATTGATAATGACGTGATATTTCGGTTTGTCCATTGGTCAAATCACGTGTTTTGGCATAATCGGCGGCAAACTGAACAGGTGACAACCAAGTACCGAGAAAATCGGCATTAAATCCGGCAATCACTTTGGCTTTGTCAAAATGATAAACCGGAATTCCCACTTTACCGAAAGTCGCTTCATTAGCGGCAATAATGGCCGAATATGAAACGGGGTCTAAATAAACAAACTTGGCTGTCGGATATTTGGCTTTAAATTCTTCAAATAATTTTTTGGTTGTCGGGCTAATAACCGTACCGGCAATGATGTAAATTTTTTGTCCGGCCGCAGCAATTTCACCTAATTTTTTGGTGATTTCGGCATCCGCTTTATCCCAAGTAATTTTTTTACCGTTTTTAACGGGATGTTGCAATCTTGCCGTATCATACAAGTCTAATACCGCCGCTTGAATGCGTGCATTGGTTCCACCTTGCGTGATTTTGGACAATTTATTGCCTTCGATTTTTATCGGACGACCGTCACGGACTTTAACAACCACAGCGGCATAATCATCAGGTGTCGAAATGGTCGTCGCATAATGACTGGCAACGCCGGGTGTGATATCAGCCGGGCGTTGCAAAAACGGAATTGCCTTACGAACCGGTTGTTGACAACTGGTTGCCGCAACGGCATAAGCCGTGGAAAATCCTAATAATTTGAGGAAATCACGGCGATTTGATACATATTTATTTTTTATTTCTTCCTTAGAAAGCCCATCGGTCGGAAACTCAATCGAAGGTTCGATGGTTTCGTTTTTTCTAACGCTTTCCAATTCTTCTAAACTTCTCCAATATTTTTTCATCTGTAAAAATTTTATACCATTATATTATTAATAGTGACAAGAAGAACAATCGGCACCACCGATTTTGTCAACTGTAATTTTATCAATACCTTCTTTTTCTTTCAATTCCTTAAACTTATAATGCTTGTAATAAGGATTGGAAGTATCTATACCGCGCTTACGGTGACAATCCAAACAAAAATCGCCCATTGCCAATTCTTTATATTCCACAAGACGGTTCATCTTTTCAACCGGTCCGTGACATTCTTCACACTCCACTTTACCGGCTTGAACATGTTGGGCATGACTGAAATAAACATGGTCGGGTAAATTGTGAACTTTTATCCACTGTATAGGTTTAGCCGGTTTGTCATATTGCATGGTTTTAGGATTGTATCCTATATAATCATAAATTTTGGCAATTTCTTTTTCACCTGAAACGCTACCTTTTTTAACTTGATTGTGACAATTCATACACACATTTAAACTCGGAATACCGGCATGACGGCTGGTGCGGACATCCACATGACAATATTCGCAGTCTATGCCGTTTTGTCCGGCATGAACTTTATGCGAAAACCATATAGGTTGCACCGGAGCATATCCATGCTGACGACCTAATGCACGAGCTTCGGTGTAACCGATTTTACCCATATACAAAACCGCTAACAAAGCAAGCAATTTCATTACTTTTGGAGCCTTACAATTTTTACGGCGTCCCATAAAAGTGACCAAGAGAAATACGACCAAAGCGATAATAAAAGGCACCGTATTGTTACCGGGACCGATACCTTCAAAATCAGGGTCAATCTTGTCATAATTCGCAGGTTTTACTTCTTTTTCCTTTACTTCTGCCTTTTTCTCCACCGCTTGTGCCGTGCTTGCCGTTGCAAGACTTATAGCTGTGCTACCCAGTTGCGTAGCAAAAGAATGTATGCCCGTATCCCTACCGGCAGCCTTAACAGATACCGATAAAAACAAGAGCCATATCAATCCGATGCTAAACATCGAATTAAAAGCCTTATACATCGTTCTTTTTTTCATAATGAGTTAAATTATGTTAATTTTTCGTAAATTTTTTTTTCGTGCCAAAGATATAGAAAAAATGACATTTATCCATAAAATTATATTATTTATAATCATTCTAAATAACGAATTTCAAATAGAGAAATTCCAAAAAAAATGAGTATTTTTGCTTTAAATTAACAATAAGAAAATGAAAAAAATTTTAAAAATCTTATCAATTTTTCTGTTTGTAATAATTGTTACGCTGATTGCTGTGCCTTATTTTTTCAAAGATGATATCGAAAAATTTATTAAAGATGAAATAAACAACAGCATCAACGCAAAACTGGATTATGACGATGTGTCATTATCTCTCTTTACCGATTTTCCGAATTTATACGTAAAAATTAAAAACATCCGTTTGGACGGCATCAACGAATTCAAGAATGTCCGTTTGGCCCATATTGACCGGTTTAATATGAGTTTGGATGCTATGAGATTGTTTACCGAAAAAGACTTGGAAATAAAAAAAATCAATATAGAAGGAGCGGATTTAAAGATAAAGGTCTTAAAAAACGGTAAAGCCAATTATGATATCGCCAAGCCCGACACTTTACAAAATCAAACATCCGAGAAAAACTACGTTATAAAATTAAAATCTTTTACCATAAAAAATGCCAATGTAAATTATGACGATCAATCACTCGGAATTAATTTGAAAATCAAGAATTTAAATCACAACGGCAGTGGTGTTTTCAATAATGACACTTACAAATTGGACACACAAACGCAAATCGACACACTGGATGTCGTCTATGACAATATACATTATTTAAATAATGTTAAAACGCTATTTAATGCCGGTATTCTGATAGAAAATGATTTTTCAAAATATAGTATTCAAAAAGCTTTGTTGTCGTTAAATGATTTGGAATTATTATCCGATATGATTATTGAATTGAAGGGAGACGACATTAATATGGATATAACTTACCGGACCAAAGAAAACAGTTTGAAAAAATTGTTATCCTTGGTGCCAAAAGCTTATATGCCGGACATTAAAGGATTGAGAACCAACGGACAAACAACATTAACAGGATTTGTCAAAGGCACATACAACGATAAGATTTATCCCGGTTTCGGTTTGGATTTTAATATCAATAACGGCTACATCAAATACCCTGATTTGCCCCAATCCGTAAAAGATATAAATGTAGTTTCCCATATAAAATTCCCCGGCGGAGACAATTTGGACAAAACGGAAATCGACTTACCTGAAATTCATTTCAAAATAGCCGGCAATACGGCTGACGGCAGATTGGCAATTCATACACCTGTGTCCGACCCGTATATCGATACACATTTTAGCTCAAAAATGGATTTGGCTCAGATAAAACAAGCCGTTTATTTGCCGGAAATCAAAAAACTGTCAGGTCTTTTGGATGCCGATATCAAACTGAAAGGACGAAGCTCCGCTATTGAAAAACAGGAGTTTGACAAATTTGAAGCTGCCGGACACTTTGATTTGTCGAATATGCAATATATTTCGGATTCATTGGATTATCCTGTCGGTATCAGTAGTGCAAAAATTATAATCACACCGCAATCACTCGATGTTCAACAATTTAAGTCAAAAGTAGGACAAAGTGATTTTGATATCAATGGTAAAGTAAGCAATTATATCACATATTTTTTGAAAAAAAATCAGGTTTTGAAAGCCGGTTTCAATATGCATTCCAATTATATCAACCTCAACGAATTTATGACTGATGACAAAGAAGAAGGCACTACTGAAAAAACACAAGACAGCTTGATACGAATACCTGAAAATTTGGACATAGTTTTTAAAGCTTCGGCTGATAAAGTCAGGTATAAAGATATGAATTTAAACAATCTTAAAGGTAATATTTTAGTAAAAAATCAAAAAGCGGAATTGCAAACGGTTTTAGCCAAAGCTTTCGGGGGAACTATCAAACTTAACGGCACTTATGACACATCGGAAAAGACTGCCAAAAGTGCTATGAAAGTTACTTTGGAACAAGTAGCTATCAATCAAACCGCCGGCAGCCTGACGATGTTACAAAATTATGCACCTGTGATGCAAAAAATAAACGGCAATTTTTTCACTGATTTTCAAATGAATGTCGCTCTTGACAATCAAATGAATCCGGTATTGAAAACATTGGAAGCAAATGGATTGCTCAAAACAAGCCAAATCAATGTCAGCGGTATAGAGATTATTCAAAGTATAGGAAAAATGTTGAAAATCAATGCGCTTGAAAACCCGAAAGTGGATAAAGTGAAGGCACAATTTTCCGTAAACAAAGGCAGACTGGATATCAAACCTTTTGAATTTAAACTCAACAATATTCCGGCCAACCTCGGTGGTTCGATCAGTGTGGATCAAAAGCTCGATTTGGCCTTAAATATGGATATCCCCCGTAAAATGCTCGGTAACAAAGCGAATGAAATTATCGGAAATTTAATCGGAAAAGCCAATTCGTTAGGATTGAATATATCGACATCCGACATTATCAAAATGCAATTTAAAATCGGCGGTAGCATAACAAATCCCAAAATCGTGCCGGTAGTTGGTGGTGTCGAAGGCTCTTCGGTAAAAGAAGTAGTCACGGAAGCGGTTACACAAAAAGTTGAAGAGACGGTCGATAAAGCCAAAGACAAAGCCCGGGAAGAAGCCCGCAAGCAAGCCGACAAGATATTGGCACAAGCACAGGCACAAGCCGATAAAATAAAAGCGGAAGCCAAAAAAGCCGCCGATAAAATCCGTGCCGAAGCCCGCAAACAAGCTGATGAAGTCATCAAAAAAGCCGGTGATAATCCTATCAAAAAAATGGCGGCCGAAAGTTTGGCTAAAAATTTGATTAAAAAAGCCGACCAAAAAGCCAATCAACTGGAAACCGAAGCCGGTAATAAAGCCGATTTGATTATGAAAAATGCCCGTGAAAAAGCGGATAAATTAACAAACGGAAATAAAAAATAAAAAGTATAAAATTAAGTGAAATGCTGTAAATTTGGTTGATTGTCCTTATTCGGACGTCAATTCCAACAGTTTTCTACGGTAAACGCTCAACAATTTTGATTTGGAAATAAATCCGAGATACAAATCATCTTTAATAACGGGAAGGTTCCAAGCACTGGTTTCGGTAAATTTACGCATAATATCGTGGAAATGGTCTTTTTCGTAAATGATAACATCGGGAGCTTTATGCATCAAATCACGGACATAAGTATTGTCATATAAGTCGCGATTGAACATAATTTGCCGGATATCATCCAAAGTGACAACACCTATAAAACGTTCTTTATCATCTATAACCGGAAAAAGGTTACGGTGCGACCGTGTTACCACATTATAAACCATATAACCCAAACTCATAGAAGGTTTTACTGGAATAAAATCTTTTTCAACTACTTGCCGCCATTCAATCAATTTTCCGGCAAATTTATCTTTATCGTGAGTCGGTAAAGCGTCTATTTCCGCCAATTGCATGGTATAAATACTGTATTTCAAAACTTTACGGGAAATCATATAAGACAATGCCGCCACTAACATAATAGGGACTATCAAATCATACCCGCCGGTAATCTCGGCAATTAAGAAGACGGCTGTCAAAGGTGCTTGCAAAACACCGGCAATAGTGCCTGCCATTCCGACCAGTGCAAAATTTTCCGTTGCCAATTGGTTGGAAAACAGCCCCGTAGTATTTATAATCAATGCAAAAACATAACCCGAAATAGCACCTGTAAACAAAATCGGGGCAAAAACACCACCAATACCACCGGCACTGAAAGTGAGTGACATAGCCACCACTTTAAAAGTTACCAGCAACACAAAAAACAGGATAATCATATACACATCATTGTGATTAATCGTAAAATAAGACGTATTGACCACAAAATGAAAATTATTTATCAGAATATGATTTAAGATTTCATAACCTTCTCCATATAAAGTCGGGATAAAAAATATGGTCAGACCGAGAAACAAACCGGCTAATGCCCAGCGTTTCCAATGGTTTTCTATTTTTTCAAAAAAACCCATTATTTTGTAATACACTTTAACAAAATAAATAGAGGTAGTAGCGGAAGTAATACCGAGAATAAGAAAAAAAGGTGTATCGCTCAACCGGTAATGATGCACCAAATCATAGTGCAACAAAATGTTTTTTCCCATAAAGAAATAGGAAGTTAAAATACCGGAAACCGATGCTAAAATCAAGGGGACCAAGGACGTCATAGTCAAATCGAAACCGAAAATTTCAACGGCAAACAAAATACCGGCAATCGGTGCTTTAAAAATGGAGGAAAAAGTTCCGGCAACAGCGGCACCCAATAATAAATTCCTTTGTTTTAAATTCAAATGCAACCAGCGGGATAGATTGGAACTTAATGCCGCTCCCGTAATCGCCGTAGGACTTTCCAAACCAACAGAACCGCCAAAACCGACTGTAACAGGTGCTGTAATTATTGAAGCAAAAGTATGATAAGAAGGTAACATACTTTTAAGTTTTGTAATAGCATACATCACAAAAGGAATACCACTTTCTACAGGTTTTTTTATAAAGTATTTAATAATTAAAATTACAAATAAAGCCCCGATTGGTGGAAAAATAAAATACAAAGCAATGTGTATATCTTGAATTAAATCAGTTTCTAAAATTTGTTGTATAAAATGAGTGAAATTTTTTATGGTTATTGCTACTAATCCGGTTAACAAACCGATAATAACACTGATTAAATTTAAAAATTGTTCGTTACTGATATGTTTATAACGCCAGCGAAAGAATTTGTAAACTAACTTTCTGGTCTTGATTTGCTGTCTCAGGTACCTAAAATAAACCGTGAATTTCCGCATTGACTTTTTCTATTACTGTCCCTAGATCCTCTTGATTTTCAACAAAATTCAAATCATCGACTTCAATGATTAGCAATTTTCCTTTATTGTAACCGGCTATCCAGTCATCATACCGTTTGTTGAGATTGCTCAGATAGTCGATATTGATGGATTTTTCATATTCCCGACCTCTCGAATGTATATTTCTGACCAATGTCGGGATACTTGCTTTAAGATAAATCAACAAATCGGGAGGTGTAACGATTAATTCCATTAAGTCGAATAAAGAAGCATAATTGTCATAATCCCGTTGGCTCATCAGCCCCATAGCATGCAGATTAGCGGCAAAAATAAAACGGTCTTCATAAATAGTACGGTCTTGGATGATATCCTTTTGTGCTTTTTTTATTTCTAAAATTTGCCTGAAACGGCTGTTTAGAAAATAAACTTGCAGATGGAACGACCAACGTTGCATATCGTGATAAAAATCTTCCAAATACGGATTTTCTTCAACCGATTCGTAGTGCGGTTCCATTTTTAAATGCTGTGACAACAAGGTAGTCAAAGTTGTCTTACCGGCACCGATATTTCCAGCAATAGCAATATGCATATCAACTATGTTTTATGATGCAAACTTACACAAATTATTTGTTGCTCTAAAAGGAAATACGCATTTTTTTACGACGGGATCATTTTGATATCAAAAGGCACTTCCGCTATAATGGTTTCACCGCCACGGGTTTTATCACCGATAATAACTTCGGGATTCGTGTGAAGCGGCAAAAATATATCGACGCGTGAACCGAATTTGATAAAACCGGCATCGGCGCCTTGTTGCACTTCTTCACCAACTTTGGAATAATTTTCAATACGGCGGGCAATAGCTCCGGCAATTTGCCTGAACATAACCGGACCGATAACCGGATTATCGACCACAATGGTCGTCCGTTCATTGAGTTCGGATGATTTGGGATGCCAAGCCACCAAATGTTTACCTTTGTAATATTTACTGTAAATAACTTTGCCACTTACCGGATAACGTGTGGCATGCACATTTAACGGCGACATGAAAATGGATATTTGCAATCTTTTGTCTCTAAAAAATTCCGGTTCGAGAACTTGTTCAATAACCACAACTTTTCCGTCAACAGGTGCTATAACTTCATTGGGTTGGGCTTTAACGGAACGCGACGGAAACCGGAAAAAATACACAATCAACATAAAAATAATAAGGGATATAACCGAGAAAAAACCACTGAGCCAAACAATCTGAACACGGGTATGAATGATATAATTGGCAATTAAAATTACCAAAAACGACCACGCTATAATTCTATATCCTTCCTTATGTAATTGCATAATAATCAAATAATTAACAAATAAATATACACAAAAGGCATCACAAGGATAAAACTGTCCAGTCGGTCCAAAATTCCACCGTGTCCGGGGATTATATATCCCGAATCTTTAACACCTGCCAAGCGTTTAAAACGGGATTCCAACAAATCACCAAGTGTTCCGGCAATAACAATTATAACCGTAAAAATAAAAAACGACCCTAAATTTAAATTCAAATTCCAACCGGTAAAACGGAAAATTATATAAGCGGTCACCAAACCGCCTGTCAACCCTCCTATTACACCTTCAATGGTTTTTTTAGGAGAAATTTTTTCTGCAAGCTTGTGTTTTCCAAAATATTTTCCGGTTAAATAAGCAAAAGTATCGGATGCCCAAATGATAAAAAATACCGTTAAAAGCAATCTACCATCTATACTCAAAGCCAATGAAAACGGTAGCGCCAAATAAAAAATTGCTAAATACAATTTGGACAATTCGTCTAATGAAAGCCTGTCGAAAATAAAATAAATAAAAGGTATAAACAAAACCAATAATGCAAAAGCGCCGGCTATTTTTATAACTCTAAGTTCCATCCCTTGATAATGGTATAAAAAAGAAGTTAAATAAATAAACAAAGCCGGTAACAAAACCGTTTTGTAAGTCAAACCGGTCAAAGTTGAAAATTCCTGCAAACCGATTATCAAAAAAAGACCTAACAAAACAGCTGTCCACGAATAAGTTTGTAATGCTAAAACAACGCTTAAAGCATATAAAAAACCGAAAAAAGTGCGTTTAGTCAATTCGTTCATCGTATTATAATGTGTTGTCTGTTAACCCGGTATCAATTTTCTATCAAAAACAAATAAGTTTCATACCAATTGTTCCCGGAGAGGTCATTTTCGGGTTGGGCAAATATACTCATTGTTTGGATATTGGCCGGTGGTTTTTTATATTTATTATTTATCAGTGTTAATGCGCGGGATTTATTAGGTGTAATTTGGCCGGAGAGGGCTACAATAACCCGCCGTTGTGGCAATTCACTGTTCCTGTATTCTTTGGTATGTTCAGAAGTAGTCATTATGGCACCTTCATCGGCAATAAGGGCTTCACATCCTCCTAATAAGACACCGTTTTGGTCCAAGCGGTCGTTAACGGGAATATTCAATTTTTTTAAAAAATGAAAATAAGGCCGCTCCAAAACCGTATAACTTTCTACATTCAAATAATTTAAAAGTTGCAATAAACTTTCTTTAAATTCATCTATATCTCCGGGATAAAAAAAAGCACCGCCTTTTTGTTTATAATTATACACAAAAAGTTCATCAATTGACATTTGTTGCGTTTTTAAAACTTCCTGTTCTTCGTCAAGATAGTCGTATTTTTTGGTTTTAGAAGAGAAAATGCGTTTTAAAAAGTCCATTTTATATTTTAAAAAGCTTAAAATCAATTTTCAAAAATAACAAATATCGGCGACAATGAAAAATTATTTAAAAATTAACCGGAAAATGGTTTTTTATTTATAAATTTGCAACGGTTTAGTTTCCAAATAAACGGAATTAAAAGGGAATTAGGTGCAAATCCTAAGCTGTCCCCGCAACTGTAAGCTACAAAGCTTATGTTTAACTTTCGCCACTGTTTCACTTATGGAAATGGGAAGGCCAAACATAAGACGCAAGCCAGGAGACCTGCTAAACCGTTAACTTTAAAACAAATGCCTTCGGAGGAAAGGTTAATAATTTTATGAAACATCAATTATTATTTTTACCGGTATTTATTTTTGCCACACAATTTATGTCCGGACAAAAATTGTCAAGGCAAAAGTATGTATTGGATTCTGTATTTATAGAAGGCATTTCGAGCAAATCCGTTTTTGAGGCATATCCGGTGACAAGTCTTCCCGATTCCGTTTCAAATACACTTTCATTACCGGAACTTTTGGCTCAAAATACTGCCGTTTTTGTCCGTGAATACGGCAAAGGTATGCTTGCCGGCATCTCGTTAAGAGGCACCGGAGCGGCTCATACGCAAATAGTTTGGAACGGCATTCCGGTCAATTCCATTCTCAACGGACAGACGGATTTAAACACGTTTTCTCCCGGTGGTTTTGACGAGATTTTTGTCAAAAAAGGCGGCAGCAGTGTAAGTTTCGGTAGTGGTGCCATCGGCGGTGTTGTTATTTTAAATGATAAAATTACGTTTTCTAAAAAATTTAAAATAGCCAATTATACCAAACTCGGAAGTTTTAAAACCGGAATAAACCGTTTTAAAATCATAAGCGGCAATCAAAAAATTTATACTAAATTCAGTTTTCAAATACAAAAATCAAAAAACGATTATATTTATCCGGGTTATAACATTAAAAACGAAAACGGAGAATACCAAGGTTGGGATTTTGCTTTGATAAACGGCCTCAAATTCCGGAAACATCAACTATACGTCAAATCCAAAATATCAAAACTGGACCGTGAAACTTCCCGCACATTGTATATGCCTCAAAACGGCAAACTGTTAACCGGAAACACATATCTTCTCGGTGGTTGGTTGTGGCAGAATAAATATTTTGACAGCCGGACCGAATTGGTTTATTTGAATGAAAATTACCAATATTATTTCAACAAAAATTTACCCGGTAACAGCCAAAGTAAAGCACAAACTTTATTGGCCAGAAATCTTATAAACATTGCGAGAAAAAAATCTTACAAATTGATGATCGGCAATGAAATATCCCGGCAAACCGGAACAGGAGACAATACCGGTAAACACATCAGAACCAATTTTGCGTCTTTTTTGATTTGGTCACAGTATCTCAACAAACTGAACTATCAATTAAAACTACGTCAAGATATCAATCCCGGCATCAAAATTCCTTTGACAGGTGCCATTGCTTTGAGTTTTCCTTTTCATTCAACGCACCGTCTGCGCTTTAACGCCTCCAAAAATTTCAGATTACCTACTTTTAACGACTTATATTGGATACCCGGTGGTAATCCGCAACTACAACCCGAAACAAGTTACGGCGTAGATGCCGGATATGATTATCAGCGTCCGGATTTTGAGACACACATTACATTTTTTTATATAGACAGTAGAAATTTAATCAAATGGGTACCGGGCAACAATCAATATTGGCATCCCGAAAATTTTGAATCCGTTCAATACTCGGGCATGGAGTTAGCATTTGTCAAAAAGTTTAAAATCCATAAAAATTGGGCGTTATCCGACAAAATCAATTTCAATTATAACCGGGCCGTAAACCTGAAAACCGGCAAATTTTTGCCTTACACACCGCAAATAACCGGTTTGAATGTTTTTAATGTGACTTACAAACGGTATCATTTCGTTTACCGGTACAGATACCAAGGCAAAATATATACGACAACAAGCAATACAAAATTTTTACCGGCATATCCGTTACATAATGTATCTTTGGCATTTGATTACGGCAAACATTTCGATATGCAACTTAATATCAACAATCTATTAAATACTTATTACGAAAATGTTCCGTCCCGTCCGCAACCGGGACGCTATTACGAAATCATTTTAAACTTTAAAATATAAACCTATGAAACGAATCAATTTACTATTAGCTTTATCACTAATCATCAGTTTTACAAGTTGTAAAAAACATAAAACAACGGAAGCAGAAGGAGAATTTGCATCCGGTGTTTTTATCGTCAACGAAGGAAATTTCGGACAAGGAAACGCCGGTATCAGCTTTGCTGACAAAGATTTTTCCAAAGTTACAAATAACGTTTTTGAAACGGTTAATAACTCGGCACTTGGAGACCAAGCTCAAAGTATCGGGTTTAGCAACGGCAAGGCATATATCGTTGTTACCGGTTCGAGTAAAATAGAAGTCGTAGAAGATGATACTATGGAACGCGTAGCTACGATATCCAGCGGTTTGACCAATCCCCGTTATTTTGAGCCAATCGGTGAACATACGGCTTTGGTAACTTGCTGGGGTGATCCAACGGACAATACCGACGATTATTTGGCAATTGTCAATACCAACAGTGATGTTGTTTCCGGCCATATTTCCGTAGGCTTAGGTCCTGAAAAAATGGTTAAAAATGACGATTATCTTTTTGTAGCACACAAAGGTGCTTGGAGTACCAACAATAAAGTTACGGTTTACGATTTGGTATTGAGACAAATTGTCAATACCATTACAGTTGGAGACCGGCCTAATTCGATGGTGGTTAAAGACGGATATTTGTGGGTTTTGTGTAGTGGTGAACCGGACTGGACAGGCAATGAAACAGCGGGACAGCTCTTCAAAATCGACTTGAACAACAATTTTAATATAGAAACGACTTTTGATTTTGACACCACCGCCCATCCCGATTTTTTGAGTGTATCGGGAAATGATTTGTATTACTATTTGAATGGAAAAATCTATAAAATGAATACCGGTGATACCACCTTACCAAATCAGGAATTTATGACCTACAACGGTATGGCATACAATATGGAAATTTACGACGGCAAATTGTATATCACCGATGCGCTTGATTATCAACAAGAAGGAAGCGTTTCGGTTTACGATTTATCCGACGGGCATCTAATCAATCAAAAAACGGTTGGAATCATTCCGGGGGATTTGGGATTTCATGAGTAGAGACGTTGCAAGCAACGTCTCTATATGATTGTTGTTGATTATCAATTCTCAATAAAATGTGCATATTATCAGGATAATACCTAATTTATTCAATAATACATCACATACATTCAGCCATTGCCAATTTTGCTAAACAATCAAGTCTTTTTGTGTTTCTTTTTAGCGGCAGGAAACAATACATTATTGAGAATCAAGCGGTAACCGGGCGAAGTCGGGTGTAAATCCAGTTCGGTTTTCGGGTCACCGACACGGTGGCTGTAATCTTCGGGGTCGTGTCCGCCGTAAAAGGTAAACATCCCTTTGCCCCTGACACCGTGTATATAGCGAGCTTCACCGTTGATACGGTTTTCTGCCAAAATAATCACATCCGGTTTTATTAATTTCCGGTCAAAAGCCGTCGTCTGTCCCATAAAACCTTTTATCATCATTGTATGATTTTGTGTCAACATTGTAGGGACAGGGTCCCATTTGGCTGAAAATTCATTCAATTCAAAATAATCGGTTTCTTTTGAGATACGACGTTTTGTCGTGGTGTCAATATTGGAAAATTCGTAAACCATAGGGTTCGGTTCCAAAATAAAATTTGTAAAAGCAAAAGTTTTACTGTAATCCAATTTCGATTGATAACCGGGTTCTGAAGGGTCACCGTCAAACATTGGTTCGCATATATCGACGCCGTCTGCCGCCAAGGCAATATCGAATGAATCGGTAGCCGAACACATAGCAAACATAAATCCGCCTCCTATTACATAATCTTTGATTTTTTTTGCCACCGCCAGTTTTAATTGTGAAACTTTGTTAAAGCCCAACCGGTGTGCCAAGTCTTCCAATTCTTTTTTACGTTTGATATACCAAGGTGCCGTATGAAAAGCGGCATAAAAACGGCCGTATTGTCCGGTAAAATCCTCATGATGCAAGTGTAACCAGTCGTATTGCAACAACTTATCGCTGAGTACTTCTTCGTCATAAACCACATCGTAAGGAATTTCGGCATAAGACAACACCAACGTAACGGCATCATCCCAAGGCGCTTTGTCTTTGGGGGAATATACGGCTATTTTAGGTGCTTTTTCGAGAACAACCGCCTCCATATTTTTGGATGGCGAACTGATTTCTTTTAAAATTTGGACGGCTTCATCTCCGCTGACCAATTCAAAATCAACACCTCTAATTTGACATTCTTCTTTAATTTGTTCGTCATAAGGCAGCAAAAAAGAACCACCCCGGTAATTGAGTAACCATTTAACCTTGATATGTTGTTGTAAAGCTTTGTAAACTATACCGTAAGCTTTGAGATGATTATGCTGGTGTTCATTCATAGGTATCAGAATAAATTGAGCAAACCCTGTTTGCCATATAAAAAACACCGCAAAAAAAATGATAAATTTAAAAGGGGATACTATTATTGTCATCATCTTCATCCGTTATAGTATTAAAATCATCCACACTTAAATTGGTATTAGGATTGATTTGATTTAATTTTGATTCCATTGTAAATTCACTTAAAACATTCAAATCGGAAAAACGTCCGAAGCGAGAATCGAATTTTAATCTGATAGCGCCTGTTTTACCGTTCCGGTGTTTTGCAATGATAAACTCCGCTTGATCCATAGTTGGTGTATCGTCTTCCCATTGGGGAATACCGTAATATTCCGGGCGGTAAATAAAACTGACGATATCGGCATCTTGCTCAATAGCACCCGATTCACGCAAATCTGCCAATTGCGGTCTTTTATGACCGGATTTGTCAGTTCTCTCTTCCACTTTACGTGACAATTGCGACAGAGCGATAACAGGAATATTCAATTCTTTGGCCAATGCTTTTAAATTCCTTGAAATGGTTGAAATTTCTTGTTCCCTGTTCCCCACTTTATTATTGGTTTGAGCCGTCATCAATTGCAAATAATCGATAATCAAAACACCTATATTTTCCACTCTTTTGAGTTTCCGGGCTTGAGAGCGTAAATCGAAAACGGACAGCATACTCGTATCGTTAATAAATATAGGAGCTTCGGCAATATTATTCATTTTACTGTTGAGCACATTCCATTCGATATCGGTCAAGCGGCCGCTACGGAATTTTTCGGCAGGTATTTCCGTTTCTATGGAAAAAAGCCTTTTTATCAATTGGTCGGAAGTCATTTCAAGGTTAAAAATAGCTACCGGCACATTAAAATCCACTGCCATATTGCGTGCCATTGACAGTACAAAAGCCGTTTTGCCCATACCGGGACGTGCGGCAACAATAATCAAATCACCGTTTTGCCAACCCGATGTGTATTCGTCCAATGAAGGAAAACCCGTCGCAATACCACTTAAACCTTCCTGCTTAGCTAGTTGTTCTAACTGTTCTTTAACTTCGGTTACTATTTTGCCTATTTTGGCACTGTTTGATTTCAAACTTCCTTGTGATACTTCAAACAATTCCTGTTCGGCTTTATCTAATAAATCAAGTACATCTTCCGTTTCGTCGTAAGCTTTTTCGATGATATCATTTGAGATTTCAATCAAACGGCGTTTAACAAACATTTGCAAAACAACCCGAGCATAATATTCTACATGCGCAGCGGTTGCCACCAAATTGGATAAAGTAATCAAATAATATTCTCCTCCTACTTGTTGTAAAGTTCCACGCCTACGCAATTCCTCCGTAACAGTAAGAATATCGATAGGTTTACCATTATTAAACAAATCAACAATAGCGGCAAAAATCTCTTGATGTTCTGGTAAATAAAAAGCTTCGGGGTCTAAAATCTCAATGACTTCGTCAACACCGCGTTTGTCAATCATCATAGCGCCCAAAATAGCTTTTTCCAAATCAACGGCTTGCGGTGGCACTTTGGCTTGCGGAAGTCCCGTGCTTTTCAGGGTTTGTTTAATAATGGTTTTTTCTTTCTTTTCAGGTAATTCCATGTGCTAAATTTTAATCAAAAATAATACAGATATTATGATTTTTTCTTTTTGCGGGCATACAAATATAACGAGTGTCTCTCTATTTCTATATCCATCGCTTCTTCAAAATCTTTTTTTATCTGCTCAATACGCGGGTCACAAAATTCTATAATTTCAAAATCATCCAGCATAATGATATGGTCGTGATTTCTGTTGAAATAACTCTTTTCGTAAAAAGCTTGCACCTTTCCGAACTGATGTTTGCGCACCAACCCGGCTTCCAACAATAATTCCAAAGTATTGTAAATGGTAGCTTTACTGACCCTGAAATGTTTTTGCTTAAACAATCTGTATAAAAAATCAATATCAAAATGTTCTTCTATCCGGTAAATTTCTTCCAAAATAGCATATCTTTCCGGTGTTTTTCGTTGGTGATTTTTCTCCAAAAACTCCGTAAGTTTTTTTCTAACCACTTCTATTTCTTGTTGATACGGTTTTTTTTGTGATATTTTTCCGGTTTGAGGCATAGGTTTTGTGTCTGATTTTTTCAAATTTTAAAGTTAAAACTTTTTTGGCATTTTCCGGTATTTGTTAAACGTTTTTTTCCAATTTATATCAAAAAAGCTATCTAGAAGAACCGGATTTGGTATCTCGCAGGTTTGGTG
>JALWFE010000113.1 GCA_027039975.1 Flavobacteriales bacterium | reverse complement strand
CAATGGTAATTTGTTGGTAAAAAAATTATTTATTTTTATTAAATTTGGACAGTTTTAATTAAAAAATAATTTTTTTATGGATTTTTCACTTACCGAAGAACAATTAATGATAAAAGAAGCGGCTAGAGATTTTGCCAATCAAGAATTACTTCCCGGTGTTATTGAAAGAGATGAAAAACAATATTTTCCTCCGGAATTGCGAAAAAAAATGGCAGAAATGGGATTTATGGGCATTATGACAGATCCCAAATACGGAGGCAGTGGTATGGATACTATTTCTTACATAAGCATAATGGAAGAATTATCCAAAGTTGAAGCATCTGCCGGTGTTATCGTCAGCGTTAATAATTCTTTGGTTTGCTGGGGAATTGAACATTTCGGAACAGAAGAACAAAAACAAAAATATTTGGTTCCACTGGCTACCGGTGAAAAATTAGGTGCTTTTGCTTTGAGCGAACCGGAAGCCGGAAGTGATGCCACACACCAACGCACGACAGCCAAAGATATGGGTGATTATTACCTGCTCAACGGCGTCAAAAATTGGATTACCAACGGTGGAACAGCAGATACATATTTAGTTATTGCCCACACACATCCCGAAAAAGGCCACCGTGGTATCAATGCTTTTATAGTTGAAAAAGGTTGGGAAGGTTTTACCGTAGGTCCTAAGGAAAACAAAATGGGCATCAGAGCGTCAGACACCCATTCTTTAATTTTTCAAGATGTTAAAGTTCCAAAAGAGAATCGTATCGGGGAAGACGGTTTCGGATTTAAATTTGCTATGAAAACTTTATCCGGCGGACGTATCGGAATTGCCGCACAAGCATTAGGTATAGCCCAAGGAGCTTACGAAAGAGCTTTACAATATGCCAAAGAACGGGAAGCTTTCGGTAAACCGATTGCTTTTCACCAAGCTATAGCTTTCAAATTGGCTGATATGAAAACAGAAATCGATGCCGCTCGTCACTTGATTATGAAAGCCGCTTGGGATAAAGACCAAGGAAATGATTACAATTTGAGCAGTGCTATGGCTAAATATTATGCCGCCGAAATGGCAATGCGGGTTACAACCCAAGCCGTTCAAATTCACGGCGGTTATGGATATGTCAAAGAATATCACGTCGAACGTATGATGCGTGATGCCAAAATCACTCAAATTTATGAAGGCACTTCCGAAATACAACAAATAGTGATTTCAAGAGCCATACTACACGAAAAAATCAGATAATTTTTAACATTCAAATTTTATAAAAAGCTGACAATCAAATGTCAGCTTTTTTTATCTTTTCATAATATGCTTTCTTTAAAACTGCAAACAAAAACGGTGAACGTTTTAATAAAAATCTTTTAGGAAAAGATAACAAACGGTTTCCCTGCAAAAATTTTCCATATTTGGAACGCATTTGTGATACAAATTCCTTTGTTTCATTTATGATTTCCGGGTCTCCGGTTTTCAAAGCCATCACCGACAATTCCTTTAAATACAGAAAATAACCCGCCACAAAAGCCGAATTTTTTCCGGTTAATTCCGCCCGCATAAACAGGTGCTGTATTTCCGATAAATTTTTTATAAAATCTTCCCAATGAGTTTTTGTTACAGATTGCCGGGTAATAGATCCCTCGCGAATGATATAATGATATATGGGAAAAAGTATATTATCAATTTTATCAGCCCTGGCAATTGCCTCAAAAACCATCGCTACATCTTCATAATAACCGATAGCAAAGTGTAGATTATGTTTTTTAATAAAATCCGTTCGCCACAACTTAACACAAGCCTTTGGTTCAATAAAAAAACCGGAATTGAAATATTCCACACCGGATACCGGCTCCGGTAAAGACACTAAATCCGGCGGCATTACTTTTTTCTTACCATCTTTGTGGACAATATATTGAGCTTGTAAAATATCGAGTTGACCGGAATTGGCATATTCATACAATACTTCCAAACCATTTGGATGAATATAATCGTCACTATCTAAAAAAAACAAATATTCGCCTTCTGCTATTTCTATGCCTGAATTACGTGCCGGTCCCAAACCTCTGTTTTCCGGATGTATAATAACTTCCACCCGGTTATCCTGCATCTTATATTGTTGCAACAAAACCGGTGTTTTGTCCGTAGAACCGTCATCCACCAAAATAATTTGCAATTCTTGTAAACTTTGATTCAAAGCGGAATCGACCGCTTTTTGTAAATAGCCTTCGGAATTGTAACAAGGTATGATTATGGATACTTTCGGTTTATGATACATAAATAATAGAATTTTTTATTCTCAACCACCGATAAAATTCACTTCCGGTTGTAACAAAATATCATATTTTTCCAGAATATCCGATATAATTTGATCAGCCAAATTTTTAATGTCCATACCGGTAGCATTACCATAGTTAACCAACACCAATGCCTGTTTGGGATGCACACCGGCATCACCGAAACGCTTGTCTTTCCAACCGGCTTTATCTATCAACCAACCGGCAGGAATTTTTACAATATCTTTTTTTTCAGTTGTATAAAAAGGAATTTGCGGATAAACTTTTTGCAATTCTTTCAGTTTGTCAGTACTGATAAACGGATTTTTAAAAAAACTACCGGCATTGCCCGTTACAGCCGGGTCAGGTAATTTCGACCGGCGGATGTCCATAACGGCTTCCGCAACATCTATAAGACCGGGATTGAGAATATGTTTACGCTGTAAGACACTTTGAATGGCACCGTAAGACGTATTGACCCTGTAATTTTTTTTAAAAAGTTTGAACCGGACTTTATGAATAAAATACCGTCCTTTGTTTTCCGGTAATTTAAAAACCGAATGCCGGTAACCGAAATCACAAGCTTCTTTAGAAAAAGTTTTAGGTTCGCAAGTCTGCATATTGACCGTATCTACACTTATAATCACATCTTTAACCTCCATTCCGTAAGCACCGATATTTTGCATGGGTGCCGTTCCCGCTTTGCCGGGAATCAATGCTAAATTTTCAATACCCCCGAAACCGTTTGTCACTGCCCACATGACAAAATTATGCCAGTTTTCACCACCATTTACATCGACGATAATTTCCCGGTCGTTTTCATCAACGATTTTAATACCTTTAATATTATTGTGTAGAACAATTCCCTTAAAATCATTGAGAAACAAAACATTACTTCCTTCCCCCAATATTAATTTGGGTATATCCGGCATATCATCGATAATGGTTAAGACTTGTTCCACAGAATCAATCTTCGCCAACCAATCGGCTTTGACGTCTATACCGAAGGTATTATATCTTTTTAAAGAAACGTCTTTGAGCATAAATCAGGGTTGCTTTTCATTGTATAATTCAACGGCTTTTTTGAGTAGTTCCGCCGCTCTGATTAAATCTTTCCGGTTGAGCACGTAAGCAATTCTGATTTGTTTGGCTCCTTGTCCTGCTGTGGAATAAAATCCCGCAGCCGGTGCTACCATAACCGTTTCGTTTCTGTCACTGAAATGTTCAAGTAACCAGCGAGCAAATTTTTCAGCATTATCCACCGGTAATTCGGCAATAACATAAAAAGCACCTTTGGGGTCAGCCACTTTAATACCGTCTATTTCATTGAGTTTTGCAACCAGTGTATCCCGGCGGTCTTTATATTCGGTAATTACTTCGTCAAAATAAGATGATGGTGTATCAACAGCCGCCTCTGAAACGATTTGTCCCAGTGTCGGAGGACTAAGACGGGCTTGGGCAAACTTAATAGCGGTTTGCATTAATTGCTTGTTTTTGGAAATCAAAGTGCCTACCCTTGCCCCACACATGCTGTATCGTTTTGAAACCGAATCGATAATAATGGCGTGATTCTCCATACCTTCCTGATGTAAAATGGAATGATGTTGTCCGCCATCATAGACAAATTCGCGATAAACTTCATCGGCAATGATAAAAATATCGTGTTTGAGAGCAATATTGCGGAGTTGGGTAATTTCGTCTTTTGAATAAACGTAACCGGTAGGATTACCGGGATTGCTGTAAAGTATGGCTTTGGTTTTTGGGGTAATAAGTCTTTCAAATTCAGAGATGGGTGGTAAAGCAAAATTTCGTTCTATCGACGAATGAATAGGGATAACATTGACGGCATTTTGCTTGGCAAAACCGTTGTAATTGGCATAAAACGGCTCGGGAATGATGATTTCATCTCCCGGATCGGCAATACTACCGATAGCAATGGACAAAGCTTCCGAGCCACCGGTCGTTATTATCATATCGTCAGCCGAAATATCGATATTGTTTTTCTGATAATAACCGGCTAATTTACGGCGGTAAGATTCATAACCTTGAGACGGGCTGTAAGCTATCAATTCCAAATCGATATTTTTGATAGCTTGCAAAACATTTTCCGGCATTTTGATATCAGGCTGTCCTATGTTGAGATGATAAACTTTAATCCCATTCTTTTTGGCTAGGTCGGCAAAAGGTACCAATTTGCGAATAGGCGATGCCGGCATATTGCGGCCTTTTTGTGATAAAACAGGCATATCTGTAAAAAATTTTATTCGACAAATTTAATCAATAAACTTGTAAAGCTATAAGTGTTACGTCTTTTTTTGTAAAAAATTTAAAAAGCCGTAGAAATATTTCCCACGGCTTTTCTTAAAATTGATTTATATTAAAATTTATTATTTTTTGGTGATTTTATTGATACTGTAACCATTTTTTGTGATAGTTTTTACAAGATATTCTCCTCCGGCCAAGTCAGATAAATTAAGATTGGCTATATCAATTAATGCAGGTAATTTATAGGATTTAATCATTTTGCCGGACATATCAAAAACTTCAATTTTTAATATCTCATCAGCTTCTATTTTTACAAAGTCTATCACCGGATTAGGAAAAGTTTTAACTTTTATTTCCGGTTGCAGGATGCTACCTGAATCGAGAGGCATATCGGCATTTATAAGCCAAACATCGTAATTGCCGTGTTGGTCACTGAAATCACCGTTATTCGATTTGGTTTTACCCAACACATAATTAAAATCTATTGCCATAAGTTCATCAACATCATCACCTCCTAAATGAAAAGTATTGTAATTATTATTAAAGTCAAACCCTAACAACCAACTGTCATAATTACCATTATTAGTCGTAAAATCACCATCATCGGAATTGGAATAAGCGGAGATATATCCGATAGGACTATTAGTACTCCGGACCATAAGAGGCGTATCAAAAATACCAGTTGCAAAATCGGCACCACTTCCTCCAATATTGACTTGTGATATTAAGTGTCCGGTATTCCAATCTAATTGTGTAAACCAAATATCAAAATTACCTTTCGGAGCAGTAATATCTCCATCATTGGAATTGGAAGTTCCTACAACAAACATTGTTCCTGATTGACCGGTAATACGAGGTTCTTTGTCAATACCGCTACCTCCGTAAGATTTTTGCCAAACAATATCGTCATTGGCATCAATTTTAAAAATCCAATAATCATAATTACCGTGATTCTCAGTTAAATCACCATTATCAGATTTAGAATAAGCGGCAACAAATATGTTGTTATCAGAAGGATTTTTATATATTTGATTACTTTTATCATCACTGGCACCGCCGTAAGTATGTTGCGAAAGCAAATTGCCATTAGTATCCAAGTTGATCAACCAAACGTCATATTGACCGTAAGCGGTTCCCGGTGTAACATCACCGTCAGTAGATTTTTTGTATCCTAAAACTTTTATGGTAGCATTATCAACAATAACCGATGTCGCTTTATCAATATCACTACCTCCGAAAGTTTTAATCCAAATTATATTTCCCGATGTATTCAATTTGGCTACCAAATAATCGTAATTGCCGTGATTGGAAGGAATGTCTCCATCGGTTGATTTAGTCGTTCCCACTACAATAATATCCGTTCCGTCAAATGCCATATCATAAATATAATCTGCATTACTACCTCCAAAAGTCGTTTGCCAAAGCTCATTACCGTTATTATCAAAAGACATAACGAAAATATCGTAATTACCATGATTACCCGTAAAATCACCATCTACGGATTTGTAATACCCACCAATGATTAGATTTGGTCCCGGATTAACAAAAGAAAATGGTGACAAAAAGCAAGTTCCTTTGTCTGCATCCGAACCACCAATCAATTTTTGCCAACTCAATGTTTGCGATTGCAACAAACCTGTTTGCACAATCAAAAATAAAAGGATTATTAATTTTTTCATAATAATTGATTTTGGAATAAAAGATGCATTAAAGTTAAATCCTTTTATGATAATATCCAAAATCAATTGTTATTTTTTTGAAAATTTATTAATATACGATTGCTATTTCAAACATTTTGTCCCATTTTTTGCCTGTTACAAACAGATGACCGGATTTTTTATCATAAGCGATCCCGTTGAGTACATCGAGTTGCGGATGCTTGGTTACTTTATTGTGTAAATCCGACAGATTGACAATTCCTTCAACAGCACCTGTCTCCGGTTCAATGACTGCCAAAGCGTTTTTTTGCCACACATTGGTATAAATTTTACCGTTTACCCACTCCAATTCGTTGATACGGGTGATTTTGTGCCGGTTGGTATAGACATTGATAAAATCTTTCTCTTCTAATGTTTCCGGGTCGAGTTGCCAAATTTTTTCAGTACCGTCGGATTTATACAAAACCGTTCCGTCATTGCACAATCCCCAGCCTTCTTTACTCTTTTGGTATTTAAATTCTCCCGTTTTGTTTAAATTCGTATCATAAACAAAACCGATACCATTTTGCCAAGTCAATTGATAAACTTTATCATTAAGAATACTAATACCTTCACCGAAATACTGCTTGTCCAAATCAATTTTTTTATAAATCTTTCCGGTTTTATAATCCGTCTTACGCAAACTCGATTCGCCGTTTAATCCCGTACCTTCATAAAGCGTATCCTTGTAAAATTCCAAACCCTGCGTAAAAGCATTGATGTCATGTGGAAAGGTATTTATCAATTTATATTTTAAAATTTTTGGTGTAATACCGGCATACAATTCCAAACGGCCGTTTATTTTCTTTAAACTTTCACCGTCTTTAATAAAGTCAAACGAAAGTTGATGCACACCTAATTTGTAAGATTTACCGAGCTTTATCTCAATTTGATTTTGATACGGTATCTTGGCAAATTCTTTATCGTCCACAGCAATATACACTTCGTCGATGTCCGACTCGTTTAAATTGTCGAATTGTATTTTTACCGGCTGATTTTGTTGCGGTTTTTCCGGTAAATGAACCTGTATTTTCACTTCTTTTTGACAAGAAGCCAAAAGCAAAGCCCAAAATAAAATGCTATATATTTTTTTCATTTATAGTAATTTTTCAATTTGTTTCAGGCAAATTTAGTGATTATCGGTTATTTGAGAAAATCAAATAAAAAAAATGCCGGTTATTTGCAAAATTCCTCAACCCGCAAATATTTCTTGTTAATAAAGTTGTAACTTTCCGGTATTGATTTCTTACCATTTCAATTTTTTTTTACTATCTTTGTATAAGCA
>JALWFE010000112.1 GCA_027039975.1 Flavobacteriales bacterium | reverse complement strand
CTTTGTGTGTATTTTATGATTAAAAAAATTCATGTTCGTTTCATAGAAAAATTGTTTATAAATTTTTTATTGGCGATAAAAATATAAAATTATTGTGAAAGTATGATATAATGTTAGACTTTTTTCGGATGACTTTATTAGTTTCTTAGCACTTTCTCTTATTTCCTCTATAAATTTCATTAAATTTGCCCGAAACAGAAAGTTTATGTCGGCACAAAGTATCTTAATTATTATTGTTTTATATTTTCTGGTATTAATAGGTATCTCTTTTTTAACCGGCAAAGAAGACACAAATGAGGTGTTTTTCAGAGCCAAACGACAGGCGCCTTGGTATCTGGTGGCTTTCGGGATGATTGGGGCTTCGCTGTCGGGAATTACGTTTATTTCGGTGCCGGGTTGGGTCGAGACACAGGGATTTGCCTATCTGCAAATGGTTTTGGGTTTTGTAGCAGGATATTTTATCATTGCACACATTTTACTTCCTCTCTATTATAAAATGAATCTCACTTCCATTTATCAATATTTGGAAGAACGTTTCGGTAATACAACACACAAGACAGGTTCCGTTTTGTTTTTAGTGGCACGGATTGCCGGAGCCTCATTACGGTTATTTCTGGTTGCAGGCGTGTTACAATTATTGATTTTCAACGAATTACATGTACCTTTTATCGTAACGGTTGCCATTACCATTCTGTTAATTTGGGTTTACACCTTCAAAGGCGGTATCAAAACCATTATTTGGACCGATACTTTACAAACGGCTTTTATGTTGATTGCTTTGGTGATTTCCATGTATTTGATTGCCAAAAACTTAAATTGGTCTTTTGGCGACTTGGTCAATTATGTTTATCACAGTCCGTATGCCAAGATTTTTCATTTTGAGGATTATAACGCCGGCAATTATTTTTGGAAACAATTTTTAGCCGGTGTTTTTATCGCTATCGCTATGACCGGTCTGGACCAAGGCATGATGCAAAAGAATTTAACGGTTAAAAATCTGAAAGATTCGCAAAAAAACATGCGTTGGTTTTCCATTGCATTGTTGTTTGTCAATTTATTATTTTTATCACTTGGCGTATTGTTATTGGCTTATGCGGCTCACAATCATATCGATTTAAAAGCTTTGAACATTTCGGGCGATCAAATATTTCCTTATTTGGCTGTTAAAACCAGTATGGGACTTGCCGCCGCCGTATTTTTTATTCTCGGATTGATAGCCGCCGCTTATTCGTCGGCAGATTCTTCGATGACAGCTATTACCACCTCTTTTAGTTTGGATATTTTGCAGATTGATAAAAAGTATCCGCCCGAAAAACAAAAGAAAATCAGAAAACTGGTACATATCGGTATTTCAGTTTTTTTTGTTTTGATACTGATTTTATACAAAGCCGTTATTGCGGATAAAAGCATCATCAATTCCATTTTCAAATTTGCCGGCTACACTTATGGTCCGCTATTAGGTTTATTCGTATTTGGCTTGTTTACCAAATACAAAATAAAAGATAAATTTGTTCCTTTAATTGTCATCGTTTCGCCGGTATTGACCTATTTAATAGCTATTTTACCTGAACAAATGGGTTGGCAATACCGGTTTAGTTTTGAATTATTATTGATTAATGCGGGATTAACATTTTTAGGCTTGTGGTTGATACGGAAGATTTGAAAGTTTTTGTAGCAAGTAACAAGTAGCAAGTTGGATGAGGGATGATTTAGTGGAAAGTGCAAAGTGCCTAGTGGATACTTCGACAGGCTCAGTGACCGGATTTCTCTCCCTACTTCCGTAGGGATCGAAATGACAGAGGATTGTCATTCCGGCAGAGTAATACCACAATCAAAACAAATTTTAGGAATTTACAAAAATCTGAAATGAAAATTTCCATCATCATATTAAATTACAATGTCAAATATTTTACCGATGCTTGTTTGCAATCGGTATTAAAAGCCGTTACGGATGATGATGTGGAAATTATTGTTGCCGATAATAACTCTACCGACGGAAGCCGTCAATATTTCGAAGGACGTTATCCCGGTGTTAAATTTCTGTGGTTTGAACAAAATTACGGTTTCGGAAAAGCCTATAACAAAGCGGTTGCGCAAGCACAAGGGGAATACTTGCTGTTTTTAAATCCCGACACTTTGGTAAGCGAAGATATTTTGAAACAATTTAAAGAATTTGCCCGTAATCATCCCGGTCTTGGTATTGCCGGCGGTAAAATGATAGACGGCACCGGTAATTTTTTGCCTGAAAGCAAACGCGGTATTCCTACACCGGTAGCTGCATTGAGTAAACTGACAAAACTTTATAAACTGCTGAATTTCAAACCGTTTAATACTTATTATGCTTCATACTTAAACGAAAACGAAACAGGTGAAGTGCCGGTTTTGACAGGTGCTTTGATGTTTATGAAGAAAAGTGTATTTGAATCCGCCGGTGGTTTTGACGAACAATTTTTTATGTATGGTGAAGATATCGATTTATCATACCGTATTTTAAAAGCCGGCTATAAAAATTACTATTTACCAAAAGCAAAAATAATTCACTTTAAAGGTGAAAGCAGTCGCAGGGATGCCGGCTATTACCGGAATTTTTTAAAGACGACTTTCCAATTTTACCGTAAACATTTCCGCTCTTTTCCGCCTCTTGAATTTATGATGAGACAATATTTTAAATTATGGTTGAAATTACGTTTGAAAAAAAGCGAAATTTCTAAAAAAAACATTGATATTCAACAAGTTTATTTGATTGGAACAATAAAAAACGATAAAAATTTGAAAAAGCATTATCCCGGGTTGCAACGTATTAAAACACCTGATGAAATCATCATTAAACCGGCTTTATTGATTTTTGACACCGGAGTTTTGAGTTTTTCTCAAATTATAAATTTTATGGAAGATTACAAAAATCAAAACATATATTTCAGATTTTATTTTCCTTCCGTAAAACTATTAACAGGCAGTGATTATAAAGATGCTTTGGGAGATGTTGTATTAATATGAAACCGGATATCGAGCTTTTATGACACATTCAAAATCCTTCCACCAAAAAGTTCTCCAAATTGTCAAGAAAATTCCGCCCGGCAAAGTGACAACTTACGGGCATATTGCGACTTATCTTGGCAATAAACGCAGCGCACGTATGGTCGGTTGGGTGTTGAACAGCCAAAAATACAACCGTGATATTCCGGCACACCGGGTAGTAAACCGTAAAGGCTTTTTGACCGGCAAAATGCACTTTGAAGGACCGGATTTGATGCAAGAATTACTCGAAAACGAAGGAATAAAAATTGTTGATAATCAAGTTGTTGATTTAAAAAAACATTTATGGATACCGGAAGATATCGATTAGTTTACCGGAACGCCAAATATTTTATGAAATATCACAAATAAATAATCCGGAACACTGTTTTAAAACGCCGTTCCTACGGAATGTAAAAAAAATCTATATTTTTTTCGTTTTTTGTAGATATTCTACAATATCCTTAGCAATATCTCCGGCGGCATTTGGAAATGCCATTTTTTTGATGTTTTGACGCAATTGGTTTTGCAATGTTTTATCGTTTATAATCTTTTGAATAGCCGGCCATAATTTATCTTGCAATTCGGTCTCTTTAACGAGCACAGCGGCATTCTCTTTGACTATTTCAGCGGCATTTTTAGTTTGATGATCTTGTTCAAAATTCGGATCCGGCACCAGAATAGCCGGTTTGCCGAGGAGAGCAATTTCAGTAAAACTCATCGCACCGGCGCGTGAAACAACCAAATCGGAAGCGGCATAAGCTTCAAGCATATTGTCAATAAAAGGCAATACCCGGACAAATTCGTTATCGTAATGTTTATACTGCTCAAAAAGTTTTTTGCCGGTTTGAAAAATCAATTGGATATTTGCATTGCGTAATTCCGGTAAAATTTTTTCAACCGCTTTATTCATCGGTGCGGCACCACGGCTTCCGCCAATCATCAAGACAACGGGAAGCTCCGGCTTAAACCCGAATTTAATCGCTACGAATTCTTTTGACGGAGGTATTTGATAAAATTCATCCCGGACGGGATTGCCCGTTAATAAAATTTTATTTTTATCAAAATAATTTTCAATACTTTTAAAAGCCGTGTGTATCCGGGTTGCTTTTTTGGCCAAAAGACGGTTGGTAATTCCCGGATAAGCATTGTGTTCTTGAATAAAAGTCGGTATTTGCATCAATTGTGCCGTAAACAAAACCGGTCCCGTTGCAAATCCACCTGTCCCGACTACGGCGTGAGGTTTAAATTTTTTTATCAAACGGTATGATTGCCACATACTTTTAAGAATTTCATAAGGCAAAATATAATTTTTCCACTTTTGAAACCGGTTCATCCGGTGTATATCCATACCTATAAAATCATATCCTGCCCGGGGAACTATTTCTTTTTCCATATAATCATTGGCTCCTACAAAGACAAATACGGCATCCGTATCTATTTTTTTAATTGCTTTTGCAGTAGCTATCGCCGAAAAAATATGTCCACCGGTACCGCCACCGGTTATGATATACTTCATTCAATAATTTTTTTCAAAGATAGTGAGACCATTGCATAATTACAAAAAAGAGAAAACGCTATTTTTAACACAATTAGTATTTGATGCCGGTTATAATCTCATTGTGTGGCATTGTTATTTTATCGAATAATTTGTTCCTGCTCCAATACCAAATTTTTCAATTAGATTTTCATTTAATAGTTTCGTTAACATTCTTTTTACAGTTGGATTAGGTATATGTAATTTTTTTGCAATTTCGCCTGATTTACATCCCGGATTTGTTTCAATGTATGTGAGTATTGATTTTTCTCTCGGTGACAATTTTGTTTTTACACCTTTAAGTTCCAATTTTTTCATTAATTGTTCTTGAATATTCAAAAGTGCTGAAAGGAAAAAATGAATCCATTCGGTTATTTCTTCATTTGGTCTTTGAGCTTGACAATACCGTAGTTTTAAATAATATTCGTTTTTTCGGCTTTCAATTTCGTGTTCAAAACTCACATATTGTATCCATTTATATCCGTTTTTTAATAATAGCAATGTTGCTAATAACCTACTTAATCTTCCGTTTCCGTCTTGAAAAGGATGAATACTGACAAATTCATAAGAAAATATTGCTGTTTTGACCAAAGGATGTATTTCCGTATCTGAATTATACCATTCAATCAATTTTCGCATAGCATCTTCCGTTTCAAAGCCGGGATTTGTCGTTTGAAAAATAATTTGTTTTGATCCGTCAGGTAGTGTGGCTTCAAAAGCATTTGAATGTTGTTTGTAATCGCCTTTGTGCCATTGGTCTTTATCGCTGTATTTCAACAGAAGATTGTGCAGATTTTTTATGTTAGGGTATGCTGAAAAGCTCAGAAGTGCGTCAATTTTTTAATTTCTGAACAGAAGACGTATATAAATACTTCGATGTGAAGAAGTTAAAAAAGGGGCGTGCTTCTGAGCAACAATAAAATACTCCATAATAAAGCACAAAAATGCATACTTTTTGAAAGAAATGTAGTAAAAACCTTGCACTTATAGCCTTTAATATGTAGATAATAGGTTGAATATTAGTATTTTATGTGTTTTTCAGCAGACCCTATGTTATTCTCTGTTATTTCAATGTCATTATAATGCTCGGATATGAGTTTTAAAACTTCAAAATATCCAACTACTTCTTGCGCATCTCTTTCTTCAATCTTTGTAATTTCAAGATTATCCAATAATGCTTTAACTTCTTCATTGCTCATTTTAGAACCTTCTATTCTTGTTGATGCACCAACACTTCTAACAGTAGCAATGTTTTTGAGTTGTTTTAAGCTTTGTCCTTCTCTCTTCTCCATACTTGACCAAGAAGCATCAAACCTGTCAATTTTACTAACTGCTTTTAGTAAATTCCAAGCCAAATTTAACCGGAATATGTAAACTTTATCATTCATATCGCAAACATGCTAAATTTAGTCGAATTTGATACGATATGATACGAAAATATTCGATTATGATACGATTTCTTCAAATACTGCACAACACTTCTGTAAAATAACTAAAACCGTGAAGGAAAAGATAAAATTTACATTAACCGGATTTTTGATATGAGACAAAATCCTAAAAAGAATAAATAGCCGTTTCGCATAACTTCTTTCCAAATGACTAATACTTATTTTTTGTAGCAGATAAGATTATCAAACCGGTAAATAACGAAAATACGACCACACCGCTCTGTCTTTCCAAAATGGATTCTGTCATCATAAACACGACAATTGCAATATAAAGTGCCAATAAATGCCAATTTTTACTCTTAATAATGAGATAAAGATGAAAGCATAAGGCCAAAACCAGTAAAAACAAACCTAATAAGCCAAAATCCAAAGTTATTTCCAAAAATTGATTATGCGCATTGTAATGCTCCAAATAAGCAATATCATAATGAACTTCCTTGTATTTTTGATACAAATAATCCCGGCTACTTCCGGTACCTGCTCCCACTAGCAAATTGTTGTGCCGGATTGTTTGCCATACCGCTGTCCAATGTAGTTTTCTCAACCTGATTTGATTGTGTTTACCGGATTGCGTTATCTGTGTTTTAATTCTGTTTTGATAAAAATTTGTTTGTGTAAAAACAGCCGTTAAAACAATAAAAGAAAGCAAAATCAGGAAGATTTTTTTTAAATTGAGTTTGGCTAAAGCCAAAATCACAACACCAAAAAAACTCGCCACAAAACTCATTCTGTTGCCATTGATATACATCATGTACAATACGAAAAACAAAAGCACGGTATGTAGCACTATTTTTCTCTTTTGAAAAATTTCATCGACAAAAAACAGTAGCGCCAAAGTCAAAAACAAACCGAAATATGTTGTGTGTTTTTCGGTAAAAAACGAAAATTCGTGATAAAACATATAATCTACGCCAAAATGAAATTTTAAATATAAAGCTTGTAACAAAGCCGATAAAGAGACCATTACCACAGCATACGAAAAATATTTATGAACTTGCTTAAAGCCGGCAATTTCCGGACTTGAAAAAATAATGAGTGGCAGGATTAAAAAAGGTAATTTTAACACCAAATCACGAAGTGCCGCCTGTAGATTGTCAGTATAAAGTATTCCGAAAACAGACAATAAATACAGAAATGAAATGCTCAACCATAGCCATTTGTGCTTGCGTAATTGTCTCAACTTTGTCTTAAACGAACCATAAAAAAAGAGCCAATATATGCCTAATGTAATCATGAATTTGGAAACCAAACTATAATCGGGGAAAGCTATAACGCCTGCCAGCATGAGAAGCAACCAGTTGAATATAACCGGATTATCACGGAATTTATTTGACAGGAAATAGCGATATGTTTCGTTCAATTTTTGCATTTATGTTCAATACGATTGTTACTTGTATGTTTCTTTTAACGGCAAATCAACAATTTGTAAAACATATTTTTTTGTAAAATCCTTGGGCATGCCTTTTATCCACCGTATTCCGAAAAATCGTAAAGTGTCGTGATGTTTAGTAATATACTTAAACCGGAACGGGTAAGTTTGTTCATGATTGTCTAAAATA
>JALWFE010000111.1 GCA_027039975.1 Flavobacteriales bacterium | reverse complement strand
TCATTAAACACATAACATAATGATTATTTTAATCATCAAAGGTTATCCCGACATTCGTCGGGAACCATAATGTTAAAATAAAAGATAAACAGATGAAAAAATTTATCATTATTTTTTTCTTGATGTATTCCTTCAATATTTGGTCACAAACACCGATTATTCTCGGTGGTGTAGTATTAAATGAAAAAGATGAAGGATTAGTCGGTGTCAATATTTATCTCAAAAGTGATATCCATAAAGGTGTTTCGACGGATAACAGCGGCTATTTTGAATTGACTTTACCAAAAGGAAATTACACTTTGATAATCAGTTATTTAGGGTATAAAAAGCAAGAAATCCCGGTTGATTTGCAAAAAAATAAATATTTGATTATCAAGTTAAAACCGGCCAATAACCGTTTAAACGAATTGGTTATCAAGGTTAAAGAAACGCCTAAAAAAACGCTGCAAAAAATTATCGGTTTGACAAGAATGAAAATGCAAGAGATAAAAACCGTCCCGATGTTGTTCGGCGAATTGGATGTCTTAAAAGCCGTTCAGATTTTACCGGGCGTCAAAGCTACGGGAGAGGGAAGTGCCGGTTTTTCTGTTCACGGTGGCAGTAAAGATCAAAATTTGATTTTGCTGGACGGTGCACCGGTTTATCATCCTTCGCATATTTTGGGATTTTTCTCCGTTTTTACACCTGATATAATTAAGGATTTGAAATTATACAAAACTTCTATACCTGTTCGTTTCGGCAACCGCCTGTCATCTATTTTGGAAGTCAATACCCGTCAAGGTGACAAAGAAAGTTTTCATTTCGGCGGTGGCGCCGGGATTATTGCTTCACAATTATATGCCGAAGGACCGTTGCAGAAACATCTTTCCTCTTTTTTGATATCCGGACGTAAATCTTACGGCGATTTGTGGCTGCCTTTGCTTAATATTGATGCTGTAAAAGATGTCAAAGCCGGTTTTTATGATGTAAATTTGAAATTGGATTTTGATTTGTCAGCCAATTCCAAATTGATGCTTTCGGCTTACAACGGTCGTGACCATTACCGTCCCGATGCTAATTTTATTATGGATTACGGCAATTCGGCTGGTGGTATTTATTTCAAACACCGTTTTAATCAAAAATTAACAGGAAAAACAAGCTTGATTTACAACAATTACAGTTATCAAATCAGTATTAAAGATAATGTTGACCACGACGATTATGATTTTGACATCGGCTTATCGATTGAAAGTCCTAATTTTAAGCAAGATTTCCAATATTTTTTGAACCGCAAAAACCATTTTAATTTAGGCATTGATGCTTATTTACACAGTATTAAACCCGGTAAAATTAAGAATGCCCGTCAGGAAACAGAGGCAATAAAATATCCCGACCGGCTTGCTTCTGAAATTGATTTTTATGTGCAACATCAACTAAAATTCAAGAACAAATGGCGGTTGATTTACGGTATCCGTCAATCTAATTTTTCACAATTAGGTCCCGGTACTTTCCACAAATACAATGCTTTGGGGGAAACAATTGATACCATTACAACCGGCAAATTCCAACCGGTAAAAACTTATCGAAAATGGGCACCGCACATAGCTGTCAATTGGCAACCCGGTGAAAAATCTGTTATCAAATTAAGCTACGACAGGACTTATCAGTTTTTACATTATTTAATAAACGATGCGGCGACAACCACACCTACGGATTTGTGGCTTCCGTCCAGTATCAACCTTAAACCGCAACAATCGGATTCTTACAGTTTGGAATTTAACCGGATTTTAGGAGAAAAGTTTTTTTTCAGCATAGGCGGTTATTACCGTGATATGCTGAACATTACGGATTATAAAATAGGGGCAGCCTTGTCTTTGGCTGAAAATATCGAAAGTGATTTGCTTCAACAAAAAGGAAAAGCTTACGGCATTGAGTTTTTAATTAAGAAAACCAAAGGTAAATTTACCGGTTCATTGGCATATACTTATTCAAAATCGGAGAAAATCCACCCGGACATCAATCAAGGGAAATGGTATCCGTCCGTGGTGGACAGACCGCACGATGTCAATGTATTGCTAAATTATAAAATCAATAAACGTTTGGAAGTTTCCACGATGTGGCAATATTACACCGGACGTCCTATCACGTATCCTGCCGGCACTTATTTGATTGGCGATCACGTTATTTTGTTCTTTTCACACCGTAATGCCAACCGCTTGCCCGATTATCATAGGTTGGATTTATCTTTTACTTGGTATAACAAAAATTTTAATAAAAACAAACATTGGCAATCCTATTGGAATTTTTCCATTTACAATGTTTACGCACGCGACAATGCTTTTATGATGAAGTTTAAATACGATGAAAATACCGAAAAAATCAGTGCTTATCAAGTCACTTTGTTTAAAATCGTTCCGGCCGTATCGTATCATTTCAGATTTTAGCCCTTTTAATAGCTGTACCAATACATTATACAATGAATAAATTAAAAATTATCAACGACCCCATTTACGGATTTGTCAATATCCCGGACGAATTAATTTACGATATTATACAACATCCTTATTTTCAACGTTTAAGACGGATTTCACAAATGGGATTGTCCTATTTGGTATATCCCGGTGCACACCACACGCGTTTTCATCACGCCATAGGAGCGATGCATTTGATGCAAACAGCTCTTAATGTGTTGAAACAAAAGAATGTTACTATTACCAAGGAAGAAGAATTGGGTGCTATGACAGCCATTTTATTACATGATATCGGTCACGGACCTTTTTCTCACGCTTTGGAATACAGTATTGTCAGAAATATTTCGCACGAACAAATTTCGTTGGCAATTATGCACGAATTGAACAGGAAATTTAACGGACAATTGGAATTGGCTATTCAAATTTTTACCGGAAAATATAAAAAACCTTTTTTAACGGAGTTAATCAGCAGCCAAATAGATGTGGACAGACTCGATTATTTGCGCCGCGACAGTTTTTATTCGGGGGTCATTGAAGGTCAAGTCAATAGTGAACGTTTGATTAAGATGTTGAATGTCAACGACAACCGGCTTGTTATAGATGAAAAGGGGATTTATTCGGTCGAGAAATTTATCATCTCACGGCGTTTGATGTATTGGCAAGTTTATTTTCATAAAACCGGAATGATGTTGGAAAAAATTTTGGAAAAAACTTTATGGCGTGTTAAAGAATTGTTGCAACAAAATAAACCGGTTTTTTTAGATGATAATTTGGCTTATTTGTTTAAAGAAAATTTACAACAAATCGACCGGAGATCATTAGAAATATTTACATCATTGGATGATTCGGATATTTGGTATCATTTGAAAAAATGGACTGATAACCAAGATTTTATTCTATCACATTTAAGCAAGATGATTGTGTACCGTCAGAATTTAAACAAGATAAAAATTCAAAAGGAACCTTTTGATGAAAACGAAATAAAATTGTTGAAAATCAATATTTTAAAACAATATCCGGTTGATGAAAAGGAATTGGATTATTTGGTTTTTACCGGCAAGTTAACCCACCGTACTTACAATCAGGAAAAACAACCGATAAAATTATTGACCAAGTCCGGTGACATCATCGAATTTGCCCTAGCCAGTGACCAGCTTAATATCAAAGTCCTGTCACAACCTGTTACCAAATATTATTTGAGTTATCCGTTATTAAAAACTTTATCATAATTGTTTATAATCATTTTTCACTAACTATTGTAATTAATTGAAAGTGAAATAAATAAATTTGTATATTTGTATCAAGAAATCAAACCGAAGGTTAGACAATTTTATTAAAAATGTTAAAAGTACAAATTTATTTGCTTATCACTTTTTTTATAATTAATTTCGCCTGATTTTAAACCTAAACAAGAAATGAAAGAATATTTAAGTGATTTATTTCATTTTGATAAAAACGACATCGACAAAATAGTCAGTTACGGTGTAAAAATAGTCGTAGCCGGGCTTATTCTGTGGATAGGGATGAAGATTGTCAAAAGGTTACACAAAGCCATTGAAAAAGTGATGGTTAAAGCCGCCTTTTCAGACAATATTCGCCCTTTTCTTTTAAATATTGTTGATGTTTCTCTCAAAGCGATAGTGATTTTTATTGCTTTGAATGTTTTAGGTGCCGATT
Source organism: Flavobacteriales bacterium (assembly GCA_027039975.1). Lineage (GTDB taxonomy): Bacteria > Bacteroidota > Bacteroidia > Flavobacteriales > Flavobacteriaceae > WGBX01. The sequence goes on along the minus strand of JALWFE010000111.1, from coordinate 20,187 downwards.
TATCCGGATTGATTGCTTTGGTGGCGGCAATCGGCTTTGCCGTGGGTATGTCCTTACAAGGCAGTTTGGGTAATTTTGCTTCGGGATTGTTGATTTTGACTTTGAAACCATATAAAGTAGGGGATTGGATTCAATTAGGCGACAAATTCGGCAGGGTAGAGGAAATCATGATTTTTAACACCAAAGTGGTAACCCCCGGTAAAAAAGTTTTAATTGTTCCCAATTCCAAAATAACCGACGATATTGTGACGAATTATTCCGAAAAAGGCGTGATCCGTTTGGAAATAGACATCCATATTCCTTATGAAGAAAATTGGGATGAGATTAAGAAAATTTTATTAGAGGCTATATACAAAGTTCCGAAAGTATTAAAAGAGCCTCCTGTTGAAATAGGTATCGCCGACTTCGATTCACATAGTTTGTTGATTATAGTGCGTCCTTATGTCAAACCCGATGACTTTTGGGAAGTTACATTTACCGCTCATGAAGCTTTGAAAAATGCACTTTATGAAAACGATGTCAAAGTGCCTTATTCCGAAGGTATCGAGTATGGCAAATTCGGTAAATAATACGGTTTATAAATTGTCTTTTGTCCAAGCAATTAAATCGTTCAAACAATCGTATGAGATTTCGTGTCCCATAGGATATTCTTTGTAAACGTGTTTGATTTGACGCCGGTTGAGATACGGTGCTATTTTACGGGCCGCTTCTACCGGTATAATGTCATCATATAAACCGTGAGAAACAAAAAAATTCAAATGACGGTACTTTTCAATATTTTCTTGAACCGGCATGATATCTTCGTTGATATAACCGCTCAAAGCGATGATATTTTTGACTTTTTCGGGATAATTAAGGGCTAAAGCGTAACTTAAAATGGCTCCTTGACTAAATCCCAATAAATTAAAATTGTCAGGTTGAATTTTATATTTATCTTGCAGTAAATCAATAAATTCCGATAACCTCAAAACACTCTCGTAAGCCGCTTGATTATCGGAAATTTTACGGTCTTGTACATCCAAATAAATCGGATACCAGGCATAGCCGCCGAATTCTAACGCCAAAGGAGCTCTGGGACTGATTATCAACAAATCATCGGGAAAATATGAAGACAAGGAAATTAAATCGTCTTCGTTACTGCCGAAACCGTGCAACATCAAAATTGCTTTGGGATTTTTGACAGATTTTTCCGGCTGTTTGACAAGGTATTTAAACATTTGATTTGTCAATTAGTTTGCGTTCAGTCAGCCATTGGTCCATAATTTTGACAAATTCATCCGGTTGTTCCATCATTGGAGCGTGACCGCATTTATCTATCCAATACAAATCCGAATCGGGGAGAAGGCGGTTAAAATCTTCGGCCACATGTGGCGGTGTTACTTTATCGTTTTTGCCCCAAATCAAGCAGACAGGGACTTTGATATGCGGTAAATCTTTGGCCATATTGTGACGGATAGCACTTTTGGCTAAGGCCAGTGTTCGTATAACTTTCATCCGGTTGTTGACAATCTCGAAAACTTCATCTACCAATTCTTTTGTTGCCACTTTCGGATTATGAAAAACTTCCTGGGCTTTTTTCTTGATATATTCGTAATTTTTACGTTTCGGATAAGAATCACCGAGACTTTTCTCATACAAGCCACTACTCCCGGTCAAAATCATAGCAATAACCTTTTCAGGTTTTTTATTGGTAAAATACAATGCCACGTGTCCGCCGAGCGAGTTGCCAAGCAAAATAGCTTTGTCTATTTGTTTGAAATTGAAAAAGTCATTTAAAAATTTGGAAAAACCTTTGACACTGGTTTTTAACAATGGAAAAGTATATATAGGTAAAACCGGCATCAAAACTTTATAATATTTTGAAAAATAATGAATTACTTTGTCAAAATTGCTCAATCCCCCCATAATGCCGTGTAAAATAACGAGAGGTGTGCCTTCACCTTTTTCCAAATAAGTGAAACCGCCTTCCGTCTTTACATAATTATCTAACATAAAACTGTCATTTATGCCACAAAAATACGATATTTTTACCAATTATTTTCAATGTATTTTTTGATATTGAAAGAAATAACAAGTTTATATTTTTTTTACCGGTTTGTTACAAAGTGCGAATGATTTTTTAATTTTGCAATGCGAACTATCCAAAACAAATCAGGTTTATGAAAATTTTAATCATCGGTGGCGGAAATATGGGGCAAAGTTTTGCCAAAAGTTTTATCAATAACTTTATCACGGATGCTGGAAATTTTGCGGTTTTGGAAAAAGATACCGGCAAATTTGAGGCTTTGAAAAAAATAGGTATCAAACATATTTATCAGTCGCCTAATGAAAAAATTGCAGAAGCCGATTTGGTCGTTTTGGCTGTCAAACCACAATCTTTTGCCGCATTGGTCGGAGAAATCAGAAATTTTATTTCACCTGACCAAGTCATTTTATCCATTATGGCGGGAATAAGTATCGGGCAGATAAAAGCACAACTCGGTGTGGAAAAAATTATCAGGGCTATGCCGAATATTTCCGCACAAATAGGCGAGGGGATGAGTGTATTTACATCGTCGGATGCCGTTACCCGTATCGAATTGGTTACTGTCCAAAATTTATTGGAAAGCACCGGAAAAAACCTGTATGTCGCCGATGAAGATTTGATAGACGCCGGCACGGCGGTTTCCGGTTCCGGACCGGCTTATGTGTTGTATTTTATGGAAGCCATTATGCAAGCCAGTATCAAATTGGGTTTTACCAAACCGCAAGCTGAAATGCTTACTTACCAAACTTTTAAAGGAATAGTGGAATTTTACCAAAACAGCCCGGATGATTACCGGCAACTGATAGATAAAATCTCTTCCAAAGGCGGTACCACCGAAGCAGCTATCAGATTTTTAGATGACAACAAAACCAATGAATTGATACAAAAAGCCGTCCTGAAAGCTTATGAGCGGGCTAAAGAGTTGGGGAGGTATGATAGCAGCAAATAGCAAGGGCAAAATCATTTCCAATACCGTATCAACAACATTTCAATCAATAAAAACAGTAGTGCCAAGCTCAAAAACCATTGCCACAAGCTTTGGGATTTGAAAAATTCTTGTTGTTGTGTGACAAAGGATTTGATGCTGGTTAGTTTGTGAACATACTCGTTTTCAGGAATTTCCAAATATTGCGTCAAGTTTTCTTTGCGGTTGTAATTGTAAGCGACACTTCCAATTTTCCGGTTTTGATACATTATATTATATATACCTGCCCGTGCAGGTAATTCATCCGTTGTAACAGCTATACGCTTGTATTGATTGATTTGAAACGGTACAAAACTTTCATCGCTGCCGGTCAGCTCGATAGTTTCATCGGGTTTTAGACTTGCTTTGATTTTCCAATGATTTTTTTCTCCGGTGATGTAAAATAAATTTTGAGCGGTATTCCGTGCTTTGCCAATTTGATAAAATAAAGGCACAATCAACGAAGCGGCTTGCTCAAAATCGGTATTCCGGGGTAGGATAGGGGTGTTGATGACAAAAATCCGTCCGTTTTGTTTATAAATTTGCGCAAACGGGCTTTGATCACTCAATTGATACAACCATTCACCCGTAACGGTAAACCTGTAATGATTTTTGACAAACGGATAAGCAAAATTCCGCACACGCTTTGTAAAAACATTTTTAAACAACGGGTGTGTATAATGAATTTTATTGAGAAACACTTTGGCGGTATCAAGCCGGACTTGTGTGCGGATATTCAAATGATTCAAAAGTTTTTGTAAATCATCCGTTTCATCATCAGCGGGAATAATGAGCAAATTACCGTATTGCGATACATATTTTTTTAAAGCGCCGGCATAAGTTTCGTCTATTTTACTCCGGGTCAAAACAACCAAATCGTAGTCAGGCAAATCGTTGAAATTCAATTTATTGACAGGAACGGAATCGAGTTGGAATTCATCCGGTGTGTAAATTTTTCTCAAATAGGAGGGAACCGTGGTATTTAAAACCAAAATTTTGTATTTCTCTTTATCGTGAAAGGTAAAATACAAACGGTTATCAAATTGAAAAGCTTTATCGTGGACTTGGACAACGGCTTCCAAGTCCGTTTTGACAGGGATACGGACCATTATATTTTGTTGTAAACTGTCTTTAAAATCCACAAAACCGCGCCAAAGAACTTCTTTATTTTGCCGGATAGTGACAGGCGATTTTAACCGGTGTCCGTTTGCCGAAATTTTTAAAATAAATTCCAAATTATCAAAGGTTTTGGCTTTTAACAGGATAGTGTCGATACTGATATTTTGAAGCTCTTTTTGTTGGCGGACAACAAAATAATAGCGATTTTCTTTTGATAATATCGAATCGTTTAAAGTCTCGTTATAGACATTTTGCATATCGGAGCAATACAGAATATTATTTAAAGTATTATGTTGATTTTCAACGAGATATTTTATTTTTTTGAAATTTTGCCGGTGGTTTGTTATTTGACCTGACAAATGAATTTGTTGTAAAACGGCATCGAGATTTTGGCGGCTGACATTTCTGTAAATTCCGGTATTGGTCAGCAGGGTATAAGAGGTATTTTCAGGCAAGTTTTGTTGTAAATCCTGTATAAAATCTTGCCACAGGTTTGTATTGCCGTTCAAAGCATCCAAGCTCAGGGAATTGTCCAAATAGATGATATTGTTGCTTTTATCGATATGATTGAGGTCGGCTTGTGATGATTTGTAAGGTTTGGCAAAGGCGATAATCAGTGCGGCCAAGACCAGCAACCGGCTTAAAAGCACTAATAATTCTTTGAGCCGGCGGCTTTTACGCGATTTGATTTCCAAATCCTGCAAAAATTCTACATTGGTAAAAATTTGTTGTTTGAATTTTTTCCAACGCACCAAATGGATGATAATGGGAATTAACAACAAAAACAAAGCTAATAATATGCCGGGATATTCAAATTTCATAGATTTATCCGGTTATTTGTCCATCACGCATAAAGAGTTTCCGGTCTGACATACCGGCTAATTCTTCATTGTGAGTTACTATTAAAAAAGTTTGATTAAAACGCTCACGAAGTTCGAAAAACAATTTGTGCAACTGTTTGGCATTTGCGGTATCGAGATTACCGCTCGGTTCGTCCGCCATAATCACGGAAGGATTGTTAACCAATGCACGTGCTACGGCAACCCGTTGTTGTTCACCACCTGATAACTTGGCGGGTTTATGATGCAAACGTTCCGATAATCCCAGTAAATCGAGTAAACCGGCGGCTTTCCGTTCGGCTTCGGCTTTTGACAACCCGGCAATCAAGGCCGGAATGGCTACATTTTCTACGGCTGTAAATTCCGGTAACAATTGATGAAACTGAAAAATAAAACCGATTTCTTTGTTCCGGAATTTTGATAATTCTTTATCGCTCAATCCTTTTACATCTTTTCCGTTGATTATCAGTTTATAATCATCATTACTCGGTCTGTCCAAAGTGCCGACCAACTGCAATAAGGTTGTTTTTCCGGCACCGGAAGGGCCTACGATAGATACGACTTCACCTTGCTTGATATGCAGCGACACGCCCTTTAAAACTTCAAGCTTTCCATAAGTTTTATGTAAATTTTCGGCTATAATCATCATTCGTTATTTCAACGCAAAGATAAGTATTTAATCGGATTAAATTTTTAATTGCATGCCATCAAAACCCAAGGTAACGTTCCGGGGCAACTGACGGTTAATCTCATCATATAATCCCATGTGGTGACTGATATGCGTTAATACGGCTTGCCCGGGTTGAATGGCTGCTATCGTTTGGAGAGCTTCTTTCAAATTAAAATGCTTGTCGTGTGGAGAATGATGTAAACTATTGATAATCAACAGGTCAATATGTTTTAATGCGTTAATTGTGCTTTCAGGTAAAGTTTTAGCATCGGTGATATAGGCAAAATTATCAATTTTATAACCTAAAATAGGTAATTGTCCGTGTATAACAGGGAAAGGTTCCAAAATTTTTCCACCGATATCAACGGTTTGATGAGGTTCGAACACATTTACGGCTACACGGGGAGCGCCGGGATAAGGGTTGTTTTCGGTAAAAATATAATTGAAGCGTTTTTTCAAATCATCGATAACCCGTTGTAAACCGTAAACAGGAATAGGGCTGCCTTTCCTGAAATACAAAGGTCTTATATCATCCAATCCGGCAGTATGGTCGGCGTGTTCGTGTGTAAAAAAGATACCGTCAATACGGTTGACTTTTTCGCGAAGCATTTGCATTCTGAAATCAGGTCCGCAATCGATGATAAAGCGGTGGGCATCCCATTCCAGCATAGCCGATGTTCTAAAACGTTTGTCTTTGGGATCGGTAGAACGGCAAACTTCACATTGACAACCGATTACCGGAACCCCTTGAGAAGTGCCTGTACCTAATAATGTGATTTTCATTTGTTTTATGAGCAATTAAATGAGCAATAAACGGTCTAAAGTATATTGAATCAGTCCGTCGATAGGAACATACGGGTCTTTACTAAATGTCATATTGGCACGGTTGGCAATAATAGCGTTCATAGAGCATGCATTATGGCCCAAGAGTTTGGCGAGTCCGTAAATAGCTGATGTTTCCATTTCCAAATTGCTCATTCTTACACCATTATATTCAAAACTTTCTAATTTTTTGTTCATACCTGGGTCAGAGAGGTGGAGCCGTAATACCCTGCCTTGCGGTCCGAAAAAACCGGCAGCAGTACCGGTAATACCGCTGTAAACTTTGTCTGTCAACAAAATTTTTTCCAGAAAATCACTGTTTTTAACGATATAAGGACGGGCTTTATTATGGTCCCAATGGGTGTGTTTTATAAATGCTTCTTCCATAGCCAGTTCGCGAACATGTGCGGCATCATAATAGTGGAGCATACCGTCCATACCGAGACCGTATTTGCCAAGCACAAAACTGTCAACCGGAATGTCCGCTTGAAGAGACCCCGATGTACCGATACGGACAATGTTTAAAGTTGTATGTGTTTCATTTATTTCCCGTTTTTCCAAATCAATATTGACCAAAGCATCCAATTCGTTCATCACGATATCGATATTATCCGGACCGATACCGGTGGATAAAACCGTTAATCTTTTTCCTTTATAAAATCCTGTAATCGTATGAAATTCACGCTTTTGTGTTTCAAATTCAATTTTATCAAAATGTTTGGCAATACGGTCAACACGCTTTTGGTCACCGACAAAAATAATGTCATTGGCAATATGTTCCGGACGTAAATTTAAGTGATAAACACTACCGTCGGGATTTAAAACCAATTCTGATTCTGCAATTCTTTTCATAATCGTTCTTTTAAAAAAAATGAAAATCTAAATTACAAAAAAATAAATTATCAATTAGAATAACACCAATATTTTTTTATCAAACGGTATAAGTAAATAGAGACAAGATATTATTGTATGTTTTAAATAAATTTTCATTTCGAAAACTCTATTTAACATAATATAAATTATATTACAAATCTATATACTTTTTTCTTGTTAAACAGAATACATTTACCAGTATATCTATCTAATTTGTAAAAAGATATAAATACAAAATTTTATGATTTTTTATTGATTTGAATAATAGCATAAATCATTACACCGCCGCTAATCCACTGTATTAAAGACAACTGATGATGATTGACAAAATAATCCAATAATACAGCCGTTATCGGAAAAAACAATTCCATAATCGTTGCCAACATGGCGTTAATTTTTTTAAGCCCGTAATAATAGATAAAAATGGCCGTTGAACCGCTTGTTACGGCTATTATACCGACAATCAACCAATTAAACGGTGTCATAATTTTAAAATCAAATAAATGACCGGTTGTTAAAACTATAAAAAAAGTTAGCAAACTCGTAACGCCATATCTAAAAAATGTGGCCGTTATAAAATCCAATTTATTGAGAACTTTTTTACTGGAAACCGTGGAAGCACCAAAGCTGAAAGCCGCCAAAACGGCAAAGAAAGCGGCAAATATGGTGTTTTTATTATGTTCCAATTGGGGTAATTGCCAGCCGAATGTCAAAAAATAACCGGCTATCAATGCTAAACCGGACCAGTATAAAAAGTATTTTTTTAACGGTTCTTTTAGAAAAAAATGTGCCAAAGCAATGGCAAAAACCGGTTGTAATTTTTGAAGCAATACAACGATACTCAGTGATTTGAAATTGACCAAAAACAAGGCTTTGACGATAGCCCACGTCCCGATAGCCCCCCCGAATAATGCTACAAAAAACAATGAAAGCAATTCGACTCTATTGAGATATTTGAAATATTTATAACGTTTAAATAAAAAAAGGTTCATTATAATAAATGGAAGGGTATGCAACACAAATACGACAAACCAAATATCAAGATTGTGAAGCTTGGGTGTTAAAATGACACCGTCCATACCCCATAATGAAGCGGCAAAAGCCACCAAGATGGAGCCAACAATAATGTCTTTTTTTGATTTAAAATTCATAATATGGCTTGCACTCCTTTAAAATTTTTCAGGTAACGTCCAATGTGTTTTCTTATCGTTATAAATTTTGTTTATTCTCCCCTATTCTTCTAGCAATTCTTTTATTTTTTTTTCGAGTTCTTGGCCTCTCAAATTTTTGGCTCTGATAATACCTTTGGCATCAATAATAAATGTTTGAGGTATAGACAAAACACCGTATAATTTGGCTATGGGTTCGTTCCAAAATTTCAGGCTCGATACATGTTGCCATTTCAATCCGTCATCTTTTATGGCGCGTATCCAAGCTCTTTTATCTTTATCCAAAGAAACACCGATTATATTAAGACCGCGGTCGTGATATTTGTTATAAATTTTCACAACCTGAGGATTTTCACGTCTGCAAGGCCGGCACCACGAAGCCCAAAAATCAATAATGGTTACCTTACCCATAGCTTGAGTCAAACTTAATTTTTTACCATCGGGAGTTGTTCCTACAAAATTAGGTGCCTTCCCTCCTATTTCGGTCGCGCCTTTGGTTAATATTAAAGTATTGACAAATTTGCCCAATTCCGATTTTTTTACATTTTCGGGATAAGTATTAAAAGCTTCTCTAATCTTTTTAAAATCAGCATCTTTCGACAACAAAATAGTTTGCATAATAATCAAACCTACAATATCTTTATTATTTTTAATGTATTCATATTGATAGTTTTCGGCTTTTTTTTGCCATTGTTCAAAAGCATTTTTAAGACTATCCCGTTTTTTTTCATCTGTTTGCAAACGGTATTTTTGCATTAAAATCATCCCGTCACGCTTATCTTTTTCGGCATGTCGTTCATAATCAAAAAATTTTTTAGTTAATTGGGAAGTTGATTTTGAAATATCGGAATCAAAAGGATTGTATTTATCAACAATTATGTCAATATTACCGTCACCGATAATCAAAGGAATACGGGTTTTGCCATCTTCGAAACTTATTATTCCGATGTCCGGATTTTGTTTCGGTATGGTAAAATCAAATATGCTGTCTTTTATAACCACAGTATCCAAACTTACCGTTTGCATATTTTTGTCTAATTTTGACAAAAAAGCTTTTTTATTTTCCAAACCGGAAATTTTACCTTTGATATGATACAGAACCGGTTTTGGTGCAGAACCACAATTCCAAAGTAATATTCCTAATAATAACAGTAGTAAACTTGACTTTTTCATATTTATAAAAATTAAAAAAACGGAACGATATTCATTCAAAAAACAAATACGCCGTCCCGTTTGTAAAATTACAATTTTAAATTTTTATTAATCTTCTTCCAAAAGTTCTTTTATTTTGGCTTCCAAACGGTCACGTCTTAAATTTTTTGCTCTGATAATACCGTTTTTGTCCAAAATAAAAGTTTGAGGAATGGAATTTACGTGATATAATTCCCTTGCGATTGGGTCATTCCAATATTTCAAATTGGAGACATGATTCCATATCAACCCGTCATCTTTAATAGCTTTAACCCAAGCCGCTTTATCACCCGGTTTGTCCAAGGATACACCTATGATATTCAAGCCTTTATCATGATATTTTTTATAAATTTTCACAACATAAGGATTTTCGGCACGACAAGGACGGCACCACGAAGCCCAAAAATCGATTACCGTAACTTTACCCAAAACATCTTTTAATGATAACATTTTTCCATCAGGTGTAGGAGCCTTAAAATCAGGTGCTTTGCTACCTATGGAAACAACGGCTAATCCTTTAATATGCTCATAAGCATTTTTGACATTCGGCAATTCTTTGATGTCCTTTGGAAATTTATCATAAATTTTTAACAGCTTATTATAATCAGGTTCTGTTTTATCAAAAGCAACCGATTCAAACACCAATGCACCTACCAGATTATCTTTATTCTCTTCGATAAATTTGTATTCAAAATCGTGACGTACATCATCTATGGCATAATATTTATTGACAATGTCCGTTTTTTGAGCTTCGGTCCCTTTGTTTTGAGCCGCTTGATACAATTTGGCCAATCTTTCCTGTTTGTCTCTAAATTCTCTGATTTTGTCCAAATATTCGTAAAATTTCTTATTCAAACCTTGACTTATCACCGATGATTTGCGGATATGGGAAGGATTGATATCAATTTTTATATTTGAACCTGTTTCCAATATTAAAGGTAAATCACTTGGAATCCCTTCCACTCTCAAAAAAACCAAAAGCGGCTTATCCACTTTTTCCATCAATTTAAATTGACCTTCATTCATTTGTGTAGAATCAAGCGTTTCTTCTTTCATTCCTTTGTATGTCAATAATTTAACCTTTTTTTCACCCAAACCCATTCCACCACCTTCGATAATGACATTGGCATCTTTTTTTTCAGTTGCATTATTACAAGATGCTAAAAAAATCACTCCTAATATTAATAATGTTAGTTTTTTCATTTTAAAAGTTTTTTCGTTAAAATTTCCTGCAAAGATATAAAAACAAACTGATATTTTTTTCCTTATAAGAAATATTAATCCCGCATTTTTAAGCTTTCCTACAATTTATTTTTTTTTATTTTTTATGGTATTTTGATTACACTTTTTAATATTTTACAGTCATTTATTCATTATATGCATAATTGATTTGGTTAATTTTATATAAATATGTATTTTAGACAAAAAATTTAATTACTATGAAAAAAGCAAGAGAAGTTGTCGGACACATTATTAAAGAAGAACAAATCAGTTTATTAAAACATCAAATTTTACCCAAAACCGTGGTTGTCAATATCGATCATCCGTTTCCGGGATTTCACGGTTGGGATTTTAATTTTGCAGCCAAACCGCGTGCTATCATTATTTTAACGGCCAATTTATATTCTTGGGCTAAAATTTTAAGAGCGCAAACAGCATACAATAATGAAACAGGGATGCAAATCGATGCTTCTTTTGCCAAAATTTTGATTGGTAAAACGGTATATTACGGTATAAGGATCAAAGGTTTGGAATCTTATGACCAAGTTCCCGGTTTGCAAAAAAAGTTAGCTTCTTACGGCTTTGAGTTGCTTAAAAATAAAAATCTTAAAACCGAAAAACCTGTTTCGATAAAAATCAGTAAATTTTTTCATATCAATCAATTAGCTGATAATATTTACAAAGATGCTTGTATAAAAAATATGTATTATATTGAAATACCGCAATATTTGTCTTGGGAAACTTTCAGAGACATTTCTATGGAAATTAAACACAATGTAAGCAATAACAATTACGATGTAGCCAAAGGTATTTTTTATAAAGATTTAACAGTAAAAGATATGATTCGTTTGTTTAAATCCAATATGAATTTGGAACTGTTACAAGAGATCAAAAAACGCTATGAAAGAGCAATTAATAACTTGTAAAACGTTGGTTGATTGATATTTATATATTAGAATATTAATATAAAAAATTAGCCGTAAAGTAGAAATCTCATATTTTTAATTTTTTCTAAAAAAAACTTGCATATTTTGTATTATAATGTTTATCTTTGCAACGGCAAGTCCTACACGACCAGCTCCCTTTGAATCCCCCAGGGCAGGAATGCAGCAAGGGTAGAAGGTTGTAGCGGTGCGATGTAGGTAGCTTGCCATTTTTTTTTAACATACGTTGTAATAGACATTTGCCTTATTAACTTCTGTTTATGTCTCAAAATCAAAAAATTGTATTATTGACCGGTGCTTCGGGTGGATTAGGAACTGCCATTGCCCGTCATTTATCACAAAATAATTATAAAGTTTACGGAACATCACGCCACAAACAAGCCAATGGCGATTATATTCCGGTTTCGATGGATTTATCTGATGAAAAATCTATCGATAAAGCGGTAAAATTTGTATTGTCAAAAGAAAATAGAATCGATATCCTTATCAATAATGCCGGTATCGGAGCAACCGGTAGTATAGAAGAAACAAAGATAGACGACGTCAAAAAAATTTTTGAAATCAATCTGTTCGGAATGATTGCATTGACACAAAAAGTTTTACCTGTGATGCGGTCTCAAAAATCAGGAATCATAATCAATATCAGTAGTATAGCCGGATATACGGGACTACCATTCAGAGGTATCTATTCAGCTACAAAATCAGCAGTAATGCGTATAAGTGAAGCTTTAAGTAGTGAAGTTAATCAATTTAATATCAGAGTGATAGATGTAGCGCCCGGCGATTTTAAGACCAATATAGCTGCCGGTCGATTATATACCGCTATCGATGAAAATTCGCCCTATTATACCGATTATAAACGAATACTCCAAATGATAGACGATGAAGTGGATAAAGGTTTGGCTCCCGATGTATTAGGAAAAAAAATAAACGGCATCTTACGAAAAAAACATCCTAAATTAAGGTATAACATCGGGGTATTTTTACAACGTTTAACTCCGTATTTAATTTGTATATTACCCGGAAGATTTTTTGAAAAATTGATAAACAAACACTATGGTATAAAATATAAACCTTAATGTCATTTTACCTTATTTCAAAAAGGAATTTTATTAATTTTGTTTTATTAAAAGAGATTTTATGTTGAAAAAAATTATCGTTTTATCAATATCAATTATTGTATTTTTCTCTTGCCAAAATCAAAAACGACATAGTAATTTGTTGGTCAAAGGCACTGTAAAAGGTTTACGTTTAGGTACTTTACAAATTAAAAAATTGGATAAAGACAGTTTGGTAACCTCGGATTCCATTAAAGTGGACGGAAATGAAAAATTTGAATTTCACACAACCATTGACGAACCGCAAGTTATGGCCTTGGAACTACCGGAAGTTAAAGACGGACGTATTTTGTTCTTTGCGGCACCCGGCGATACCATTCAAATATTTACTTATGTCGAAAGTTTCGGATTGACACCTATAGTTAAAGGAGGCATCAATCAAACCGAAAAAAATGCTTTTGATAAAATGATTAAACAATTTAATAACAAAGAGTTAGATTTATTTAAAGCTAAATTTGAAGCGGCAAAAAACCACTTACTTCAAGAAGCGGACTCTTTGGGTAAAAAACTGGATAATTTAAAGCGTAAACGCAAACTTTATGCATTGAATTTCATTTTCAGAAACAAAAATCACGCAATTGCTCCCTATATAGCCTTGACAGAATTTTACGATAATCCCATGGCATTGGATACCATTTATAAAACTTTGCCGGATGATATCAAGAAATCCATGTATGGCAAAGAAATCAAAAAAATCTTGAAACAAAATTGATAAAGACAGTATTCTTAACATTTGTTCTGTTTTTTTCCTTACAGGTAATTTATGGTCAAGTCCATTTACTTGAATCATCAGGAGATATATTACAATTCGCTTTACCCGTTACGGCTATTACTTCTACATTTTTTTATCCAAGTGATGACAAACCACATTGGCAATTTTTAAAATCTTATGCGATTACAATCACAAGTGTGCACAGTTTGAAACGGCTTATCAATAAACCGCGTCCAAACGGTGGGCAATTTGCATTTCCTTCGGGGCATACGGCTTCGGCTTTTTCAGGTGCGGCTTTTCTTCAAAGACGTTACGGTTGGAAAATCGGTCTGCCTGCTTATTTACTGGCCGGTTTTACCGGATATACTAGAATTAAAGCCCGTAAACACGATATTTACGATGTCCTTGCAGGGGCCGGTATAGGCATTATAAATGCTTATTTATTTGTCAAACCATTAAAAAAAATAACTAATAAGAAGTTGAGTATCAATATTTTAAAGTGTGGTAATTATTACTATGCCGGAATTATTTACAATTTTTAATCATCATCCGTATCATTTTTGTTTTCAAATCCTTTAAACCGGTAATCTTCAATGCTTTTGTCTTTATAACGGTCATATAAAAATAATGGTAAGAGAACAAAAACCATAAACAAAACGCCAAATCCCATTATTTTGCTGTAAAGTTTATCATGAGCTAGATATTGTAAATACAGACCGTATCCGAAATCAAGCAAATTGATAAATAATAGTATTTTTAGCAGACGTTTCATAAGTTGGAATTTAAATTAAAAAACCTTTTGGTGGCGGATGCTAAAATACGGAAAAACAAACAAAAAAACTTTAAAACATGTTTTTTTACGTAAAATAACCGTATTTTTGAAGCAAAATCGATAAAAATGTTACAAGAACTCAATAAAATATCCGACTTGGCATCATTGGTTTTAAAAAACGAACCAAAAAAATTGGTTTTGGCTGCTGCTAACGATGAACATTCCATTGATGCCGTTATAGAAGCTTATAAAATGGGGGTTATTACTCCGGTTTTGGTCGGCCGTAAAGAAGAAATTTACAAATTAACTGATGAGTGTAAAGATGTAAACAATTTTGAGATATATGATTTGTCCGAAGATAAAGAAATTGTCAAAAAAGCCGTTTCTTTGGTTGTAAACGGTAAAGCGGATATCTTGATGAAAGGCAACGTCACCACCGCTACCCTGCTTAAAGGCGTTTTAAATAAAGAATACGGCATTAAGCAAAAGTCGTTTTTATCGCATTTTGCATTGTTTGAAATACCCAATTATCACAAATTATTGGGAATTACTGATGTGGCATTAAATATTTTACCGCCTTTGGAACATAAAGTTCACATTGTTGAAAACTCCGTTGAATTTATCAGAAAAATAGGCATAAAGAAACCGAAAATAGCTGCATTATCGGCTATTGAAATGGTCAACGAAAAGATGCCTTCGACGCTTGATGCCGCTTTGTTATCCATTATGCAACGACGGGGTCAAATCAAACATTGCTTGATAGATGGCCCTTTGGCGTTTGATAACGCTATCAGTTTAGAAAGCAAAAAACAAAAGAAATTAGGCGGAGAAGTAGCCGGAAATGCCGATATTTTACTGGTTCCCAATGTTGAATCAGGTAATATTTTGTATAAGTCGTTAGTAGCCTTTGCCGGTGCAAAAGTTGCCGGTATCGTTTTAGGAGCAAATTTTCCGATTGTACTGACCTCACGGGCAGATTCAGAGGAAACCAAACTCAACAGTATATTATTAGCAGCTGCTTCCGTTAATAATCAATCATAAGATCGTCAATGAATAATATGCCAAAGCATAATGCCCCCCTCCTTTTAGTTATCAATACAGGTTCGACAACAACCAAAATTGCTGTTTTTAAAGGAAGTAATTCCTTGTTTGAACATAATTTTTCTCATTCAACAAGTGAATTGAGCCGATTGGATACGTTTGACGAACAAGTGCAATTTCGTATAAATTTAATTGAAAAAATCTTAAACGATAATAATTTTCCGGTTAATCAATTCGATTTGATTATGGCACGGGGTGGATTGATAAAGCCTGTAAAATCAGGCGTTTACAAAGTCAATGAACGCATGATACACGATTTGAAGCATGCCCCCAAGCAACATGCCAGCAATTTGGCAGCTGTTATCGGTTACCGGTTGGGAAAAAAAAAGATTCCGGTTTACATAGCCGATCCGGTTGTTGTAGATGAACTGCAAGATATAGCCCGTTATGCAGGTCACCGGTTATTTGAAAGAAAATCTATTTTTCACGCTTTAAATCACAAAGCGATAGGACGCAAATTCGCTTCTGATAATCATAAAAAATACGAAAATCTCAATCTCATCATAGCTCATATTGGCGGCGGGATTTCCGTAGCAGCTCATAAAAAAGGCCAAGTTGTGGATGTCAATCAAGCTTTGGACGGTGAAGGCCCATTCACTCCCGAACGCAGTGGTACTTTACCAGCCGGAGATTTAATCAGAATGGCTTATTCCGGAA
Organism: Flavobacteriales bacterium; assembly: GCA_027039975.1. Taxonomy (GTDB): domain Bacteria; phylum Bacteroidota; class Bacteroidia; order Flavobacteriales; family Flavobacteriaceae; genus WGBX01. The sequence continues at coordinate 3,989 of JALWFE010000111.1, read as the reverse complement.
AATATAACCGGGATGAAATGCTCAAAATGATTACAGGTAAAGGAGGTTTGGTATCTTATTTAGGGACAAATAATGTAAAGGAAATTGAAAAGAAAGCCGATAAAAAAGCGATGAAAATTTTAGAAGCCATGGCATACCAAGTTGCTAAAAGCATAGGTGAAATGGCTACGGTATTAAAAGGCGATATCGATGCAATTATATTGACCGGTGGCGTGGCTTATTCTAATTTTGTAACGGAATTAATAAGCGATCAAGTCAAATTTATAGCACCGGTTTTTATTTATGCCGGTGAAGATGAAATACAAGCTTTGGCCCAAAACGGCATCATGTTATATCATAACGAAATAGAAGCACAAGATTACTTGTAGTTTACATTTGTAAACCATTATAAGCATATGAACAAAGCCGAAAAAAGATTTTTAGAAAAGATACGGACGAAAGTAAGTCGCGCTATAATCGACTATCAATTAATAGAAGAAAACGATACAATTGTTGTAGGTATTTCGGGAGGAAAAGATTCAATGGCATTATTGGATATTTTGGCAAACAGGCTTTTGTCAAGCCCAGTCAAATACCGGCTTAAAGCTGTTCATATTCAACTGACTGATGTGCCTTATTATACTGACAGTGAATATTTAAAATCATTTTGTGAAAGTAGAAATATCGATTTTGATTTAATCATTGACGAGCAAAAAATTATCATTCCCAGCAAACAACCTTGTTTTTATTGTGCTTGGAATCGGCGAAAATTACTATTTGAATACACGGCAAAGCATCAATTTCAAAAATTGGCGTTTGGGCATCACAAAGACGATGCTGTGGAAACTTTATTGATGAATATGATACAGCACGGCGAATTCAGTGCTTTTCCCGTTAAATTACAAATGTTTGATGGCAAATTCGAAATAATAAGGCCGCTAATCTATACAAGTAATAAAGAACTCGAACGATATGCGAAACTTATCGGCTATAAACCTTTGCCTTACGATTGCAAATATGCTGATAGTAATCAAAGAGAAAAAATAAAATCGTTAATCCGACAGATGTATCAAATAAATCCGGATGCCGTTTCCAAGATTTTCAAATCCATGCAAAAGATTGACACAAAACACTTACCTTTTCAAAAATAATCTCGTCGTATTATTTACAAATGTAAACTCTTGATGATTACTCTTGTAACCTTCTTCTTTTTCTTTCGGCAGCGAGTAATTCCAATTCCCTGTTAGTTTGTCCTGCAACCGATGTATTTTCTTCGGCTCTACGGATTAAATAAGGCATTACATCTTTTACGGGCCCGAAAGGTATATATTTGCTGGTGTTGTAACCCAGTTTTGCCAGATTAAAGGTAATATGATCACTCATACCCAGTAATTGTCCGAACCAAACTCTTTTATCATTTTTTTTCAGCCCGTGTTTGTCTATCAATTCGGTCAAATACAAAGCACTATCCTCATTATGAGTTCCGGCATACACGGACATATCTTGAATGTTTTCCACCATATAAGTCATAGCATCATTATAATTTTTATCGGTTGCTTCTTTATTTATACAAATCGGATCATCATAACCCAATTTTTCGGCTCGTTCCCTTTCTTTTTCCATATAAGCCCCTCTGACGAGTTTCATCCCGATTTTAAAACCTTCCCTTTTTGCCCGTTGATACAAATCTTTTAAATATGGTAACCTATCTTTTCTATACATTTGTAATGTATTAAAAACCACAGGTTTTTCAGTGTTATAACGACGCATCATTTCTTCAACCAAATCGTCTGCCGCTTTCTGCATCCAACTTTCTTCCGCATCAATCATCAAAGGCACATCGGCCTCTTTGGCGGCTTTTGACAAAGTGTTGTAACGTCTGACAATTCCTTCCCATTCGGCTTGTTCTGAAGCGGATAATGTATTACCGGCCGATACTTTTTCGTAAATAGCAAAACGCCCCATTCCGGTAGGTTTAAAAACAGCAAACGGTATTTCACGGCGGTCTTTGGCAAAATTGATAAGTTCCAAATTCTTTTGCATGGTTGCTTCAAAAGTCTCCTCGTTTTCGGCTCCTTCAACCGAATAATCCAAGATAGAATAAACACCTTTTTCATATAATCTACTTACCAAAGGCAAGCTGTCTTTTTCGGTTACACCGCCGCAAAAATGGTCGAAAACAGTTGTTTTGATTAATCCTTCAACCGGGAAATGATGCTTTAAAGCAAATTTGGTCACGCCGGTTCCCAATTTGACCAATGATTCGTTTTTTATTAATTTAAACAACCAATAGGCCTTTTCTAGCTCCGCATCAGATTTTAAAGCAAAGGCAACCTCAGTATTATTAAAGATATCCTTATTCATTGCTAAAATGTTTTCTCAAAAATAAAAACTTTTAAGCAATATTATATGATAAATATTAGTATTTTTAGCCCAAAATTTTTATTGATGGCTTATTATTTTGAAAAATCCGGTACAAAAGCACTGAATGAATTAATTGATACTCAAAACGTTTCAAAAATCATCGTTATAACCGATACCAATACCCGTAAATATTGTTTAAAGTCATTTCAATCGGCTTCCGGTATAGAGTTTACAAATGTAAACATTAAGCCGGGGGATGTAAATAAAAATTTAGATACCTTAACGGAAGTCTGGAAAAAATTAATGATATCGGATGTAGACAGAAATTCATTAATAATCAATCTTGGCGGCGGTGTTGTTACGGATTTAGGAGGATTTGCCGCTGCAACTTTTAAACGGGGGATTAAATTCATTCACGTTCCTACATCTTTACTCGGAATGGTTGATGCGGCTATCGGTGGTAAAAACGGCATCAATTTTATGGAAGCCAAAAATCAAATCGGAACTATTAAGAAACCGGAATTTGTATGGTTTTATACCGATTTTTTAAAGACATTATCTAAGGAGGAATTCGATTCGGGGTTTGCAGAGATGCTCAAACACGGCTTAATATGCGACCGTCAATATTGGAATGATTTATTTAGGTATTATAAAAAACCTAATAATAAAAACCTATCTCAACTGATAAAAACTTCAATAAAAATAAAAGATAACATCATCACAAAAGATCCTTACGAACAAGGTATGCGCAAATTATTAAATTACGGTCATACCATTGGGCATGCGTTGGAAAGTTATATGAATTACCGCAAAAATATAGCCTTATCACACGGCAAAGCTGTTGCGGCTGGTATGGTTATTGAAGCCTATTTGTCTTATAAACTCAATGGATTGCCCAAAACCGACTTGGATGACATCAAAGAAAAAATCAATTTCATATATCCGGTTATCAAACTGGATAACAATGATATAAATGAAATTATTAAACTAATGCGTTTTGATAAAAAGAATGAAAAAGGAAAAGTTAAATATGTATTATTGAACAAAATCGGTAAAGCGGATTTTAATAAAGAAGCACCTGAAAAATTGGTTTTTGAAGCATTTAATTACTATTTGACTTCTTGAAAATTATATCATAAAAAAACCCGGAATATAAATCCGGGTTATAAAAATTTGTAATAGAAACTTACGCCATTTCTTTAAATATAGTGTGCATCAATCGTTTTTTATCATTAATGCTTTCTTCAAGAGAAATCATCGTTTCCGTTCTGATTATACCTTCAATATCATCGATTTTAAAAATAATTTTCTTGGCATGCTGTGTATCTTTGGCTCTAATTTTACAGAAAATATTGAATTTACCGGTTGTAATATGGGCAACGGATACATAAGGAATGTCTTCCAATCTGTTTAACACAAATCTGGTTTGCGAAGTTTTGGATAAATAAATACCTATGTAAGCAATAAACGAGTAACCTAATTTATCATAGTCCAAAATTAATGTTGAACCTTTGATAATACCCGCTTCTTCCATTTTTCTAACTCTGACGTGAACAGTTCCGGCAGAAATCAATAATTTTTTTGCAATTTCAGTAAACGGAGTTCTTGCATTGTCAATAAGCATATCCAAGATTTGCAAATCGACA
>JALWFE010000110.1 GCA_027039975.1 Flavobacteriales bacterium | reverse complement strand
TAAAATTCCAGTCCTTGCGTAAAAGCATTGATATCGTGCGGATAAGTATTGATGAGTTTGTACTTCAAAACTTTGGGTGCAATACCGGCAAAAAGCTCTAGATTTTTGGATATTTTTTTCAAACTTTCACCGTCTTTGACAAAGTCAAAAGAAACTTGATGAACACCTAATTTGAATTGTTTATCCAGCTTAATTTCAATCTGATTATTGTAGGGAGTTTTAGACAATTCTTTTCCGTCAACAGCAATATAGACTTGGTCAATATCCGACTGATTCAAGTTGTTGAATTGGACTTTAATCGCCTTCCCCTGTTGTGGTTTTTCAGGCAAATTAATTTGTATTTTGACTTCTTTTTGACAAGAAGTTAAAGCTATGAATAGTAAGAATATTGCTAATGTTTGTTTCATTTCAGATTGGTATTTTTTTAACCATAAAAGGATTAAAAGTTCATAAAAGTTTTGGGTCTATGTTTTTTTGTGTGGGTAATAATAAATTAGGTTTAATAATCATATAATCATGGTTATTATCTTTTTATATAATTTCACCCCTTCGGGGTTTATGTTTTTAACGTCATAAATTTTCTATAAATATATCACCCCTTCGGGGTTTACTAAATAAGCCCGAAGGGCTGACATTATTAAAATAAAACAATTAAACAAAGTCTTTGAACCCCAAAGGGAAGACATTATTATTTGATATATTATATATATTACCCAACTAAATCAATATAGAGCCAAAGTTTTTTATTATGTTGTATTATGTCTTTTATGGTTTTAGAGATTTCAGATTTTCGATTACAGATTTAGACATTCCAATACAATGTCCCTACATTCAATATTACAAACATTATAACATTATGAACATTATAAACTTTCAACTTTCAACTAACCTAGTTCTGTTTCTTCACCAAATCCCGCACCGGTTGATTCAAAATCAAATCGATATACAGATTGATATGGTCTTTCAAATCTTTACGGTGTACGATAAAATCCAAAAATCCGTGTTCCAATAAAAATTCGGAACGTTGGAAACCTTCCGGTAAATCTTTACCGGTTGTATCTTTGATAACACGCGGACCTGCAAAACCGATGAGGGCACCCGGTTCGGCAATATTAATATCGCCGAGCATGGCAAACGAAGCGGTTGTCCCTCCGGTTGTAGGGTCGGTTAATAGTGAGATATAAGGTACTTTAGCTTTTCCCATACGGGCAATGGCTGCCGAGGTTTTAACCAGTTGCATCAACGAGATGGCCGCTTCTTGCATACGCGCTCCACCTGATTTTGAAATCATCACCATGGGTATTTTATGTTCAACGGCATAGTCCATGGCACGGGCAATTTTTTCACCAACTACAGAACCCATAGACCCACCGATAAAGGCAAAATCCATAGCGGCAACTACCAAATCTTTACCTTTTGATTTCCCGACACCCACACGTACGGCATCGTTTAATTTGGTTTTTTTGTATGCTGCTTTGAGCCGGTCGGTATATTTTTTGGTATCTTCAAATTTGAGAGGGTCTTTGGAGCGCATATTTTTCCAAAGTTCCTCATATTTACCGTCGTCAAATAAAATTTCAAAATATTCTTCGCTACCGATACGCATGTGGTAGCCGTCTTCGGGACTGACATACAGGTTTTCAATCAAAACATCTTTATCGACTATTTTTCCCGATGGTGTTTTGTACCAAAGTCCTTTTGGTATATCCTTTTTTTCGGATGTAGGCGTAACAATCCCTTTAATTTTTCTTTTAAACCAAGACATAGTGTTGTTTTTAAGTTATTTATTTCTAATTACTATTTTTCAACAGTAATGGTATTGACATTATTCAAATCTTCAAAAGCTTGTGACAAACGTTTTTTAAACGATACTTCGGCTTCGCGTAACCATTTGCGCGGGTCGTAGTATTTTTTATTGGGCAAATCCGCACCTTCGGGATTACCGATTTGGGTTTTCAAATACTCTTTATACTTATCAAAATATTCACGAACACCTGAGGTGAAGGCAAATTGTGTATCCGTATCGATATTCATTTTGATGACACCGTAGCTAATGGCATCTTTGATATCTTGTAATTCGGAGCCACTACCACCGTGAAATACAAAATTAACCGGCGAATCGTCTTTCAAATCAAATTTGTCTTTGATATATTTTTGTGAATTTTTAAGAATTTCAGGTCGCAAAACTACGTTGCCCGGCTTGTAAACACCGTGAACATTTCCAAATGAAGCCGCAATGGTAAAGAACGGACTGATTTGTTTCAACTGTTCATAAGCGTAAGCTACTTCTTCGGGTTGGGTATAAAGTTTGGCGTTATCCACATCGGTATTGTCCACACCGTCTTCTTCACCGCCGGTAATTCCCAATTCTATTTCGAGATGCATCTCCAAGGCTTTCATTCTTTGGAGATATTTTTTACTGATTTCAATATTTTCTTCGATGGG
>JALWFE010000109.1 GCA_027039975.1 Flavobacteriales bacterium | reverse complement strand
TATTGATGTAATAATCAGAAAATTAATTGTTTACAGCGATGTGATTGAAGAAAATGGAAAATTAGCAAAATCGTTAAATATTTGTAAATTAGCATCATAATAGCAAGTGCGAAACTTTAATTAATTTACTAAATTTGGAAGCTCATTTATGTAGAACGAAACCAACAATTTTAACAAAACAATGATGAAAAAATTTTTATTCCTTATATTTTTTGGAAGTATTTTATGGACAAACGCTCAATATTTCGGACGCAACAAACCGCATTACGAAGAATTTGATTTTAAAGTTTTCGAAACACCGCATATTGAATTATATACCTATTTAAAAAACGATTCGTTGCGAAAAGCTTTTTTACACGAATCGGAAAAATGGTATGAACGGCATTATACCTTGTTTAAAGATACGTTTCCCGATAAAATTCCTATTATTCTTTACAATAATCACGCTGATTTTCAACAAACAACAGCTATCTCGGGCGATATTGGTGTCGGAACGGGCGGTGTTACCGAAGCCCTTAAAAACCGGGTGACTATGCCTGTCCGTCCTTCATTCGGGCAAACCGACCACGTTTTAGGACACGAATTGGTGCATGCTTTTCAATATAATTTGATTAAAACAGACGATTCTCTTTCATTTAACAATTTGGCTAATGTTCCGCTTTGGATGATTGAAGGTATGGCTGAATATTTTTCACTGGGGCGTTATGACGAACATACAGCTATGTGGATGCGTGATGCGGTTATGAGCAAAGATTTTCCGTTACTGAAAGATTTGTACAAAAGCAAATATTTTCCATACCGCTACGGACAAGACTTTTGGGCTTATATCGGTGGCACTTACGGTGATTATAAAGTCAAAGAATTTTTTTATCAAACCTTGCGTTGGGGTTTAAAACAAGCATCGGATACGGTTTTTCATCTTGAATTAGACAGTTTATCCAAGCAGTGGAAACGCTCCAATGAACTATATTACCGTCAATTTCTTTCCGGACGCGATACTTTGCCCAAAGGCAAGATTATTTTTAACGAAAAAAATGCCGGAAGGATGAATGTCGCACCCGTTGTCAGTCCCGACGGTCAAAAAATGATATTTCTGTCTGAAAAAAACGTGCTTTCAATGGACTTGTATGTCACTGATATTAAGACTCATAAAATGCACAAAATATCATCAAAATCCATGAGTAACCATATCGACGAAATCGATGCCTTTGAATCGGCGGGAAGCTGGTCACCCGACAGTAAATATTTCGTTTTTATCATCTTTAAAAAAGGGAAAAACCAACTGGCACTGGTGGACGTCGCCAAACGAAAAATAACTAAAATCATAAATATAACCGGTCTGCAAGCTTTTTCATATCCGGTTTGGTCGCCGGACGGTAAATCCATACTTCTGTTGGGACAAGTGGACGGACAACCGGATTTGTATCTTTATAATTTGGAAACCAAACAAACCGTGCAACTGACAGATGACCCTTACAGTGAAATGCAACCGGCTTGGTCACCGGACGGTACAAAAATTATTTTTACAACGGATTATTATTATGTCAAACGCCAATTATATCCGGTCAAATATCATATCGGTATTTTGGATTTAGCCACTAAACAAAAATCTTATCCACCTGTTTTTCCCGGTGCCAACAATATGAATCCACAGTTTGACAAAACCGCAAAAAACATCTTTTTCTTATCCGATTTTGACGGGTTCCGGGATTTGTACCGTTATAACATCTCATCACAACAAATTTTCCGGATGACCAAATTTTTTACCGGTATATCAGGGATAACCAAATATTCACCGGCATATAGTATTAATTATCAAACCGGAGACATCATTTACGATTATTTCGGCAATCATCAATATCAACTGGTGCAATCCAAAATTACGGATTTTTACAATCAGCCGGTTACAGATAAAGCCATTAAAATAGCCCCTTCCTTATTGCCGCCACGTATTGATTTAAACAGGAGTTTAGTCGAACGCCTGCTTCGTAACAAGTATGAAAACTTGTCATTCGAAATTGTAGAAAAACCATACAAACCTAAATTCAAATTGGATTATATCAGTAATATCGGTGTCGGTATAGGCACTTCCAGTATGTACGGCTCGGGTATGATGGGTGGTGTCAGTATGATTTTCAGCGATATACTCGGACAACACCAACTTTTTGCCGCCTTATCGCTAAACGGTGAAGTCTATGATTTCGGTGGTTATGCCGCTTATTTTAACCAAAAACACCGTATCGGGTGGGGAACTTCGTTGTCTCATATACCTTATACTTCCTATTATCAAGGTGTTTTCAGAGACACTTTGGAAATTAATAATAACAATATACCGGTTGACCGTTATTCCATATACATTATAAGAATGTTTGAAGAAAAAATCGGTTTATATGCCGCTTATCCTTTTTCCAAGACATTGAGAGCCGAACTGGGCGGTTCGTTGGCACATTATTCTTACAAGATAACCTCCAATAATTTTTATTACGACCACTATGACCCTTATACCGGATATGCTTACGGATACTACGGTTATGAAAAAAAAGACGAAGAAGCCCCGCCCGGATTTAATTTTCATGAATTAAACACGGCATTCGTCGGCGATAATTCCGTTTTCGGATTGACCGCTCCCATGAAAGGACAACGGTTCAGAATAGGTATTCAACAATATTTCGGAGAAAATACCTTGTCAACTTTCACCCTTGATTACCGGAAATACTTTTTTGTCAAGCCGGTGAGTTTTGCCTTCAAACTGGCGCATTACAACCGTTTCGGTCCCGATGCTGAACGCGATTACGAACATGGCGGTATCCTGCCTCCATTATATTTAGGATATGATTTCTTTATCCGTGGTTATTCTTATTCTGCTATGTACGAAAGCTTGATGGCCACCAACGGACAAAGTTTGTGGTACACCGATTTAATCGGCAGTAAAATGATTGTCGGTAATTTTGAGGTCCGTATCCCTTTTACCGGTCCGGAACGTTTGGCATTGATAAAATCCGGAATGTTTTTTACGGATTTGAATGTATTTTTAGACGCCGGACTGATTTGGAACAGCCATGACAACCTCAGTTTGAAACCTCAAACAAACAGACAAACCCGTTATCCGGTTTTCAGCACCGGAATTTCAAGCCGTATCAACTTGTTCGGGCAAATAGTCATACAACCGTATTATGCTTTTCCCTTATCATTAAAAACATCTCACGGATATTTCGGCATCAACTTTTTCCCGGGATTTTAATCAATGGAGAAGCATAACGCTAAAATATCGGGATAGCGGAAAAAACCTATTTTAAAATTTATCCCAAACGTTTTAAATTTTCGATAGCGGCATCCACGCTTGTAATACCTTCAAATACCAAATACAAACGTTGATTGTCTTGTATTTTCTTTTCTTTAAACCGGCAACAAGCGGTTTGTTGGACGGTTTGCAAAATTTTTCCGAAAATATCCGACTGATAATAACCGGGATTGGAAACAAAATAAGCCAGCATCTTGCCTTTTTTGATGACCAGTTTTTCAAAACCCGATTGTTGAGCAAGCCATTTTAACCGTATTGATTTCAATAAATCGGCCGTAGGCGGCGGTAAAGGTCCGAAACGGTCTTCCAATTGCCATTTAAAACGTTCCAATTCTTCTTCGGTTTTAAGATTGGCCAGTTCATTGTATAAATTAAGCCGTTCGGTTGCTTGTCCTATATACTCGTTCGGAAAGAGAATTTCAAAGTCGGTTTCCACCTGCGTTTCCACTTCAAACCCCGTTGTTTTACCTTCTTGTTGGAGTAATTCTTTAAATTCGGTTATTTCAAGTTCGGATACCGCTTCTTTTAAAATTTTTTGATAGGTCTCAAAACCCATTTCGTTGATAAAACCGCTTTGTTCTGCTCCGAGCAAATCGCCGGCGCCACGGATTTCCAAATCTTTCATAGCTATCTGAAACCCGCTACCCAATGCCGTATAAGTTTCCACGGCTTCTATCCGCTTGCGGGCATCATAAGTCATAGCACTGTAAGGCGGTGTAATGAAATAACAAAAAGCCTTCTTATTGCTGCGCCCGACACGGCCGCGCATCTGGTGCAAGTCCGCCAAACCGAATTGGTGTGCATTGTTGATAAAAATTGTGTTGGCATTAGGAACATCCAAACCGTTTTCTACAATCGTTGTGGCAACCAATACGTCAAATTCACCGTTGATAAAATCCAGCATCAAACGTTCCAATTTTCTCCCTTCCATACGCCCGTGGCCTACACCTATACGGGCTTCGGGGACCAAACGTTGTATCATACCGGCCACTTCCTGAATGTTTTCTATACGGTTGTGGATAAAAAAGACCTGCCCCTTGCGTTGAATTTCGTAGCTTATCGCATCTCTGATTATCTCTTCATCAAAACGAATCACTTGCGTTTCTATCGGATACCGGTTAGGCGGCGGTGTATTGATAACCGATAAATCGCGTTCGTTTATCAATGAAAATTGAAGCGTTCTCGGTATTGGCGTCGCCGTCAAAGTCAACGTATCGATATTTTTACGAATCACTTTGAGTTTTTCTTTAACCGAGACACCGAATTTTTGTTCTTCATCGATAATCATCAAACCTAAATCTTTATATTTAATCTTATCGTTGACCAACGCATGCGTCCCGATGATAATATCTATTTTGCCTTCTGCAAGTTCTTTTTTGATTTGTGTTTTTTCCTTGGCGGTTCTAAACCGGTTGAGATAATCAACCGTAACCGGAAAATTTTTCAAGCGTTCGCTAAATGTTTTATAATGTTGAAAAGCCAATACGGTTGTCGGAACCAAAACGGCTACCTGTTTGCCGTTATCCACGGCTTTGAACGCCGCACGGATTGCCACTTCGGTCTTGCCGAATCCGACATCACCGCAAACCAAACGGTCCATGGTTTTATCACTTTCCATATCCGCTTTGACATCCTGAACGGCTTGGTATTGGTCGGGGGTGTCCTCGTAAATAAAAGAAGCTTCGAGTTCTTTTTGCATATATGAATCCGGAGCATAACGGTATCCTTTTTCGAGTTTGCGTTCAGCGTATAGTTTGATGATATCAAAAGCCAGTTTTTTAAGTCGTTTTTTGGTTTTTTGTTTGAGCAACTTCCAAGCGCCGCCGCCCAGTTTGTTGATTTTCGGCTCTTTACCGTCCTTGGCATTGTAACGGCTGATTTTGTGCAAACCGTGTATGCTGACAAACAACCGGTCTCCGTTTTTGTAGATAATTTCGATAACTTCTTGCTCTTTACCGTTCCGTTCTATTTTCTGTAAACCGCCAAACCGCCCGATACCGTGGTCGATATGCACCACATAATCCCCTTCTTTGAGAGACGTCAATTCTTTGAGGGTTACCGCTTGTTGTTTATGCGTATTTTTCCGGATTTTAAACCGGTGATAGCGTTCAAATATCTGATGGTCGGTATAACAAGCCAAACGGTTGTCATTATCAATAAAGCCTCTATATAACGGTAAAACCAAAGTATCAAATGACACTTCGACATCCAAATCATTAAATATGGCTTGCAAGCGTTCCGCTTGTTTGTCATTGGTACAACAAATTATATTTTTGATACCGGCCGCCGTATTTTGTTGCAAATTTTCCGTTAATAAATCAAAACTTTTGTTAAATACAGGTTGCGGTTGAATATCGAATTTTATATGAGTTTCCGGTTGCCGGGCTTTGTTTTCCAAAAGTTGAAAGTTTTGTAATTTTTCTTCAAAACATCCGGCACTGCAAAACAGTTCCCCGGGTTTTAAATGTAAAGTTTCCGTTTGAAGTTGTTCGAATTGTTGTTCTGCTTTTGTGTATAATTTATCCAAAACGGAAAGACTGCCCGCCCGGTCTTTGAGATAAATCAAAGTGTTTTTTTTGATATAATCCAAAAAACTTTGACGCTGTTGTATCAAGGTTTTGTCGGACAAATTTGGTATAATTTGCACCGATTTGAGTTTCCGGTCGGACAATTGCGTTTCAATATCAAAACTACGGATACTTTCCACCTCATCATCAAAAAGCTCGATGCGATAAGGCTCGTCGTCACCGTAAGAGAATACATCGAGAATACCGCCGCGAATGGAAAATTCGCCGGGTTGTGTGACAAAATCAACCTGTTCGAACTTGTATTCAAACATCAAATCATAGAGAAAATCCATCGACAACTTGTCACCGGTCTTGATTTTGAGTGTATTGTTTACCAATTCTTTTTTTACCACCACTTTTTCGAACAAAGCCGCTGCATAAGTCACGACAATCTGCGGTTTTTGACGCGATTGCAAATGGTTTAAAACTTTGGCACGTTGCAATACATTGGCATTGTCAGTTTCTTCAATTTGATATGCCCTGCGATACGATTCGGGGAAAAACAAAACCCGGTTGTCTCCGGCCAGATTCTGAAAATCGTTGTAATAATATGCCGCTTCTTCTTTGTCATTGAAAATCAATAAAAAAGGCCGGTCTTGTTGTTGATACAAAGCCGTAAATACAAAACTCAATGCCGATTCCCGCAAATTTTCAATGCTTATATAACGGGGCGTTTGCAAAGCATTCAGAAGTTCACTTTGTTTCGGGCTTTGTCGATATGTATTTAAGATATCTTGAAGTGTCAAAGCTTGTTATTTTTTTCGGTTTGTTGAATAATCCGTTTTTTGATAATTGACTGTTATTACGAACCTTATGTTTCGTTTCATAAATTGAGGAATTGAGGATTTCATTAGTTGAAAGTTGAAAGTTACACTTCGACAGGCTCAGTGACCTGAGTTGAAAGTTATGGTTCATTGCATATTTCATACTTAGATGTTTGTTTATTACTTCATACCAAATTATCGTCTATTAAATTGAGGAATTGAGGATAAACGAGTTGAAAGTTGAAAGTTAAAAGTTGAAAGTTGTGCTTCATAGAATACTTTGAGCTTTGATGATTGTTTACTGTTTCATACTATATTCCTGCTTCTAATTTGAGGAAATGAAAAGTAGGTCATTGAGTGATTTTGTGACGTAGGAACAAAATCTTATCGAAATGACCGGGTTGAAAATTGAGGAATTGAGGACTTATTGTGCTTCATTGAATATAACGTTGTTTGATGTTTGTTTTCTGTTTCATACCATATTTCCGTCTTATAAACTGAGGAATTGAGGATTTATACTGTGCTTCATTGAATATAACGTTGTTTGATGTTTGTTTTCTATTTCATACTTTATGTTCGTTTTATGAATTGAGGAATTGAGGAATAGGTCGCTGAGTGATTTTGTGAGGCAACGAGCAAAATTGTATCGAAGCGCCGTTTCATAGCGTATCGCATTCATTGATGATTGTTTATTACTTCATACCATATTTCCGTCTTATAAACTGAGGAATTGAGGAATTTTATTGCTTCATAGAATATGACGTTATTTGATGAATGTTTATTGTTTCATATCTTATACTCGTCTTTTAAATTGAGGAACTGAGGATTTTTTTATTTTATTCTTTATTGATTTGATATTGTCTCAATTTGTTTATTTGATTAGCAATTAAATGAATATCATCTCTTAAATGATTTAATTCTTCATTTGTAACATAG
>JALWFE010000108.1 GCA_027039975.1 Flavobacteriales bacterium | reverse complement strand
CATTTATGATAGCGGTTTTACCGGCCAGCATTCCCGGATTGAGCCAAACATCGGCTTTTGGCAATTGCAATAACACGTTTTCATAATTTAAAGTGATGCTACCGTTGTGGGTATCATTTTGCCAAACATATCTTCCGCCTGCATCTTTTATCAGTTGGGCGGCATAACTGTGTCCACCCGGCACAAACCATTTATCGCCAAACCAACCGCCTTGAAAAACCAAAGGTTTTTGACTAATAGTATCAATTTGTTGCTTGATTTTTAAGTAGTTGGATTCAATTTTATTAAAAATACTGTCCGCTTGTTTTTCTTTTCCAAACAACAAACCGAACACTTTGAGCCATTCGGCCCGTCCCAAAGGATTTTGTTCCATCCAGTCGGCATTGTATAAAACAGGGATACCGTTTTTGATAAATATTTCGTCATTGTTTTGGCCGGGTCCGCTGCTGAATTGCATCAGTAAACCGGGATGTAACATCAATAATTTTTCGGTGTTGATGTGCCGTCCGCTACCTATTTCTTTTATCTGACCGGATTGTACCAAATCTTTGAAAATCTTACCGGAAATATATGACGTATGCGGAAAACCGGAGAGTTTGTTTTGCAATCCCAAAAGTTTGAGCGGCATCAAATGAGTGGTGGAAGTAACAACGATATTTTTTAACGGCACTTCGATGATTTGATATGATTTTAAACTGTCGGGTAATGTTACTCCGGATTTTTTCAACACGTAATTGTAGTCAGATGCACCGGGATAAGCTTTTGTAATTTTAAGTATTTTAAATTTGCCAAAATCTTTGATTTGAATATGATTAGCGTATTTGAATGTTGAAGCGGACGGGATGTTTTTTTGCGGTTTGCCGGTTTGTTTGCAAGAATTTAAGAACAGAAAGGAGAAAAGTAAAATAAAACAGCCTAAAACCTTGACGACGGTAGTTTGTATAATTGAAAACTGAAGTGTAGGGAATAGGTTATTCATTTCAGATTTTAGATTTTAGATTTTAGATTTTAGGTTCTCTATTCGGGAGGCACATATTTCTAAAAACATAGCTTCTTGATTTATAATATTTTAAATTGAAGTTATATAATAGATTTTAGATACAGCTAATTTTCATTTATCCTTCTTTTTAAATCCATTCGCTCATGTAATATTCTAGTAATCTCGATAAAATGCCCTTTAATTTTCCTGTAAAATATGATGTGCCGATTGGCCTTTACTCCGAAAAGCTCCGGTTTTATCTCATCATAATTCCGGCCTAATTCAGGATTATCTGTAATATCTTGACAAATATCTAAAAGCATTTTGTAATATCTATCTGCTTGATTTTCCGACCAATTATCAGCAGTGTATTGCCAAATTCCATTTAAGTCGGAAACTGCTTTTCTTGTCAATTCATATTTAGCCATTTTTATTTCTATCTGCTTTTAATTTATCAAGATTCTTTTTCGGATCGAAATCGTGTGCTATTCCGCTTTCAATCCCTTCTTGAATAGCATTTCTTAAAGCTATAAATTTACTTTCCTCATTCTCTAAAAGACGAAGTCCCGCACGAATTACCTCACTAACATTTTTATAGCGACCGGAAGAAACTTGATTTTTAATAAATTGGTCAAAATAATCTCCGAGTGATATTGACGTGTTTTTCATATCCGTTAATAATTTTTACAAAGTTACCAATTTTTGGTAAACAATCCAATTTTATTTCGGTTATCAAATTTATACCAAACTACTTTTTAGGAAATTTCATCCGGTAATCGACATTGACTTTGCCTTTTGAGATGTTTTCAAGTTTGCGTTTCAGCAGGCGTTTTTTAAGACTACTCAACCGGTCGGTAAACAAAATACCATCGAGATGATCGTATTCGTGTTGGATAACGCGGGCCAGCAATCCGTCAATTTCTTCGGTATGCAAGTTAAAATTACGGTCAAAATATTTGATTTTGATTTTACTGTGCCGCGTGACGTCTTCATTGATACCGGGGATACTCAAACAACCTTCGGTAAAAGCCCATTTATCACCGGTTTCTTCTAAAATCTGCGCATTGATAAACACTTTTTTACCTTTTAATTGTTCTTTTTCGGCCTCACTCATATTTTTGTCAAGCTCTATAAACGGCTCGGCATCAATTACAAACAAACGGATAGACCTGTCAATCTGCGGCGCCGCCAACCCGACACCACTGGATTCATACATGGCTTCAAACATATCGTCTATCAACTGTTGCAACCCGGGATAATCCGGCGAAATGTCTTTGGCAACTTTGCGTAAATTCGGATGTCCGTAAGCCAGAATTGGGAATTTCATATCGGTTGATTTTATACGGCAAATATACGGATAAAACGGGAAAGCTGATTTTATAACCGGTCATAAAATGAACTTGTTCAACTCCTCCCGGATGTTTTGCCAACCCGGCATAAAATCATCCATTAGTTTTTTAAACCGCTCATTGTGTTTTTTTTCCAGCAAATGCACCAATTCGTGAACGATGATGTATTCCAAATGTTTTTCGGGCTTTTTGACAAGTTCCAAATTGATCCAAATTCTTTTTTCTTCGGGATTGCAGGTTCCCCAACGGGTTTTCATTTTTTTGATTTTTATTTCATTGACCTGCACATTGATTTTTTTCTCCCATTTGGGAATCAGGCGTATTAAATCTTCACGGAGGTTTTTTCGCAACCAATTTTCGTAATAATTACGCTTTTGACGCGTATCATAGTGTGCCGGAACAAACAGATAAATGTATTTCTTATTCCTGATTTCAATATTAGGACGACTGGCGTGCTCTACGCGCATAATATATCTTTGTCCTTTGAAATAATGACTTTCCCCGGATATGTATTGCCGCTCGCTTTGGCGGGCTTGGGCTTGAAAATTGGCAATATGTTTTTTTATCCAAGGTAATTTTTTGATGATAAACAACCGGATGGTTTCATCCTGCACATGCCGGGGAACCGACACCCTTACCCGGCCATCGGGAGGCAAGACGTTCAGATGGATGTTTTTGATGTCTTTTTTCAAAACCTGAACCGCCATGTTTTGTATGGTCAATATTTTTTGTTCCATACTTTTCAATATTCTCTTTGATTACGAACAATTTCAAAAACCCGTTCGGTTAGTTCTTGGTCTTTCAGGATTTTGTAAATGGCATTTTTTACTTGTCGTTCGCGAATAATATTACCACGCCAATCGTCTTGAACGGCTTGCCGCACGGCTTCGTCCAATTGCAAAGTCAATGCTTCGCGGTTTCCAATGTCTTCCAAATTATCATACAGGGCTTTTTTGGCCGGACTATTACCGATATTTTCCGGGTATTGTTGCGTAGCATGTTCTTGGTAATAAATTTTGCGGGTCAAAACTTCAATTTCTTTCAAATAGGCTTCGTATTCAATCATTTTTTCTTTGCGACGACGCACCAAATCTTCCAATATTTCCGACATTTTTTCATAGTAGGCCGGATTGACTTCTTTTTCTTCAATAATCAATCGCCGCACATTATTTTCGATGGTTTCGGCTACGGCGTCCTCATCTTTGGCAATATCTTCGGGCAATCCAAAGATAATAGAACCAACGCCTTCCAAAGCAATGATTTCCAGTAGCGATGTATCGTTAAACGAAGCTAATTTTTTGCTGGCTTCGGCATCGATGTAAATATCAATCAAGTGACGCATGGCAGGATCATAGACTTTCAAATCCACATAATCGCCGCTCATCAGCTTGATTTCATCTCTGACGGCAACGTAATGCTCTACTTTTTCCTTAATTTCCCTTTGTTCAGGAGGGGTATATTTCATTTTGTCCAGTTCATTGGCGGCATTGGTATAAGCCCTCACCAGTGCGGCAACCTTTTTGTAAAACTCCAAACGCAATTGTTGATAGGCTTCGGAATTGTCGCCAATGAAATAAGCTTTGTATTCTTGGATACCCCGCGGATAGGCAACGCCTTCGGTCATCAAATCCAATTGTTCCAGGAGCATGTCCAAGCGCTTGCGGGCTTCGGTCAAGCGATCTTTGAGTATGCCTTCCACATCTTCGGGGTCGTAGCCCGAGAAGGCGCCTGAGGTATAATCTTTTATGGCTTTTTGAACGTTTTGAAACAAGTCGCGGTAATCCACAATGTAGCCGTATTCTTTGTCTAATTCATCGCCCAAATCTTTGTCGTCCAAGCGGTTTACACGGCATACGGCTTGAAACAATCCGTGGTCGCGCATGGATTTGTCAATGTATAAATAGGTAGCACTGGGCGCATCAAAGCCGGTCAAAAGTTTGTCCACCACAATCAGTAGTTTCATTTGTCCAGGTTCTTTTACAAACTTCTTTTTGACTTCTTTTTCAAATTTGTCAATCCACACCTCTTTGACCGCTTCGTCTTCGGAAATGTTGTAGTAGTCGGCAATCATCCGGCGGTAAACCTCGTATTTTTTCAGACTTTCCGCTTTATCTTCTTCGCCGGTAGCTTCGCCTTTGATAGTGCTTATGTCAGGACGATATGAGGTAACAATGGCTAATTTATCAAATCCTTGGTCGCGGAAAATTTCATAATACTTACAAGCTTCATACACACTACCGGCTACGAGTATAGCATTACCGCGCCCAGTGGCCAAACGGGGTTTTTCGGCAAAATCCAGAATAATATCACCTACGATTTTATGCATTCGGTCTTGCGAACTATACAATTTTTTTAAAGTTCCCCAGCGTTTTTTAATTTGGGCTTTGGCAATATCGGTCAGCCCTTTGGTTTTGGCTTCAAACCAACGGTCTATTTGTTCCTCCGATGTGATGTATATGTCCACATCGCGGGCTTCGTAGCGCAAATCCAGGATAACTTCGTCATCTACGGCTTCGTCGAATTTGTAAGTATGGATGTATTTACCGAAACGTTGCAGGGTGGTAGGTTTGTCGGCTTTGAGCAAGGGCGTCCCGGTGAAGCCGATAAACAGCGCATTGGGGAGCAATTGCTTCATGGCATCGTGTAATTTGCCTGATTGGGTGCGGTGGCATTCGTCCACAAAAACATAGATGTCGCCTTTGGCTTCAAAATCCGGCGGCAAGTTTTGCCTCAATTCGTCCATGAACTTGTCGTAACCGGTTCCGGCGGCTTCCACCCGACCGAATTTGAACACCAGCGAACACATCAAACGTTCTTGACTTTTGTTGAGCACGTTCACCAAATCCCGTGCCGATGTGGTGCGGTAAATGTCTTCGTCCACGCCATTGAAAACCTTTTCGATTTGTTCGTCCAGCTCTTCGCGGTCGGTGATGATGAGCACGCGGGCTTGGGGCTTGTTGGCTAATAGCCATTTGGCAAGCCATACCATGGTCAGGGATTTACCGCTGCCTTGTGTGTGCCAAATGATACCGCCTTCGCGTTGTCGGATGCTTTCCTGTGCCGCTTTGACGCCAAAATATTGATTGTGTCGTGGCACTTTTTTGATGCCGGCATCAAAAACGATAAAATCATGTATCAGTTCCAGCAAGCGCTCCTTGTTGAGCAAGCGGTAGAGGTCGCAGTCCAACAGGTTGTCTGCTTTTTCGCAACGGTCTTTGGGCAGGGTGCGGGGTATGCCTTGTTTCCGGTTGTGGTCAAATTCGGGATTTTCTTCTTTCCATTCCAGATAATAGCGTTCGGGTGTTTCGATGGTGCCATAGCGCAACCCTTGCGTATCGTTACCTGCCATGACCAATTGAATGGTGGTAAAAAAGTCTTGGATAAATTCTTTTTTCTGATTGTCCAGGTTTTGGCGGATACCTTCAGAAACGGAAATTCGCGAACGTTTGAGCTCCAACACCCCCATGGCAATACCGTTGATGTAGATGACGATATCGGGGCGTTTGGTGTGCCGCCCGCGAACGGTTACCTCTTCGGCTATGGCAAACCGGTTATTTTGCGGATTGTTCCAATCGATAAAGCGGACCCGCACCGATTGTTCGCCCGGACCGGGGGAAACACTCATCCCGTATTTGAGGTATTGGTAAACAGCTTTGTTGCGGTCATACAAGCTTTTTTGTTGATCGCCGGCGGTTTTTTTAAGCCGGTCAATAGCTTTTTTGATGATATCATCCGCATAAGCTTGTTTTTGCAAAAAATCTGTCAGGTAAGTTTCTTCAATATGGCTGTTGTGTTCGCAGTCTTGCCAATTACCCAAATAATCATAGTTCAGGGCATCTTGAAAAAATTGAATGACCCGGTTTTGGGTTTGTCGTTCGCGTTGGTTTACGGGTAGGCTCATAAGCTTGGAGTTTTTGCTGTTTGACTGTTGATTAACCGCACTTTACCGGTCAGTAGCAGTGCCATGGCTCCTTTTTTTATGTTTTCGTATTTCCGTTTGAGTTTTTCAAGCGCTTCAATCTCCTTATCCATATCCGATAAGATTTGTGCAATGGCTTGTTGTTCTTTGAGAGTTGGGGGTAATAGAAATTTTAAATTCTCTAATTTATTTTTATTTAAATTTTTTTGTGTAGTTTGAGATATTAATTTTTCATATTTAGATTTTGAATTTCTGATTAAATAATATAGAAAATTTAAGTCATAATTTTTTTTTGGTATAATTGTTAAAATTGCTTGATTTGTAGATGTTTCTATTTTATTAATAACTATTTCCCCTAGGGAAGCATACATGCTGATAAGTAACGAGTTTTTGGGCACAAGCCAAGCAGATGAATTAGTTAAGCCAATTTCTGAAATTTTGTTTTTTGTTGAATAAAGATACTTTCCTGAATTAGTTAGATCTTCAATTGTAGCAAAAGGTATTTTTCCTTCCCAATATTGTTTTATGTTTTTTGAAGGTGTTCCTCCTGCCTTTAATTTTATTCCAACCTCCCCCAATTTTTTCCTTACCCATTCGCCGGTAAAACCGGGCAGGCGTTTTTGTCCGGTAAGCAGTTGTTGCATAGTGCCTTTTTTGATGGCGGTCTTTTTTTGTATCAGCTTGTTGAGCTGTTCTATCAGGGCGTCCATACCGGACAATACACTGGCTATGGCTTGTTGTTCGGGGAGTGGGGGTAGGGGAATGAGAAGGTTTTTTATATTTGAACCATATAAGGCATCAATAGTTGTAGATGATAAAATTTCATTTATTTGATTATGTATTTTTTTGTCATTTAAAATGAAAATTAAATATTCTAAATGTAATTTATGAATTTGTTTTAATCTTATAATTGATAAATTAGAATGTATAATACCTTTTTTTTTCTTGTTAAATAACCGGACTTTACCAATTGTTCCACGTGTAGTTATAAAAATATCATTTAATTTTACTTTGAAAGCTTTTAAATTTTTGTAGTGTTCCGTTTTTATAAATTCTGTTTTACTAAAATCTTTTTTTAAAACATTTCTTGCAGAATAAATAGGTATCCCTTTATTGCTTAAAAATTCTTTTTTTATACTACTTCCAAAAGGGCCAGTAATAATCTCGGCTATTTCATATAACTTCTTCATCTCCCAATCCTTAGGGATAATGCCTATTTCGGTTTGTTTATAGCCGTTTGGTATGTGTTTGTTCATTTTGTCCGTTTTTTATTCGCCGGTTTTTCGTCTCTTTTCCGCCGTTTATTCGCCGTTTATTCGCCGGTTTTTTTGCTACTTTTTCGCTACATTACACTTCACTGAGCTTTTTTGCTTTTTAATGTATAGTAGGTGCTTCTCCCTTTACCGGTTTTTTCAAGAAAACCCTTGTCTATTAAACCCGACAATAATTGATGCGCTTTTGTTTTTTGAACTTCCAAAATATCCATTACTGTTTTTCTCGTGATTTTATCGTTATCCAAAAGATATAAAAGCACTTTTTGTTCATTATCGTTTAATCGTCCGTAATCGTCCGTAATCGTCC
>JALWFE010000107.1 GCA_027039975.1 Flavobacteriales bacterium | reverse complement strand
CAATAACGGTTTTTTTTAAAGAACATACCAAGTTGTCCGAGATAAAACAATTTGAAAAAAAAATAAAATTATCACCGCAAGTTAAACAAACTAAATTTGTAACAAAAAAAGAAGCGGCAGAGAAATTGCAACAGGATATAGGAGAGGATTTTATTAAATTTTTGGGCTACAATCCTCTTCAAGATAATTTGGAAATAAACCTCAAAGGTGATTATGTAAATATTCAAAAATTGGACAGTCTTAAACAAAATTGGGAGCAGTATAACTTTGTTTCCGAGGTTAATTATGAATACTATAAACCTTTGATAAAAGGATTGAACCGTAATATAAAAAAATTGAGTTTTTGGATATTGATTATCAACAGTGTTTTTTTGGTATTGGTTTTTATTTTAATCAATAGTGCCATCCGTTTGCAATTATACAACAAGCGTTTTGCCATCAAAACCATGCAGTTGGTTGGCGCTACCAAAAGTTTTATCAGACGTCCGTTTTTAATCAAAGCTTTTTGGTTAGGTTTGGCAGGTGCATTGATTGCTTCGGGTGGGTTATACATTATATTATATTATTTGGATAATTATTTTCCCGATTTTCATTTTTTACAAGATTATAAATTGCTGGCGATGTTATTTGGCGGTATTTTTATCACCGGTATTTTTATCACCGTTGTAAGCACCTTTTTTGTAACGAGACGCTTGTTTAATTTGGATACGGAACAATTATACTATTAATTTTAAATCGGATATTGTTTAAAATACTTAAAAAAAACAAAAAATTATGTCAAAACAAAACAAAAATCAAAATGCCGAACCTAAACCGATGTTATTCGGACGTGAAAATTACAAATACTTTTTTATAGGACTAGCTTTAATTGTTTTGGGTTTTATTTTGATGTCGGGAGGTGGTAGTGAAGATCCGGATGTTTGGGATCCCGGGATTTTTAATTTTAGAAGGATTCGCTTGGCGCCTATGTTGATTTTGTTGGGTTTTATAGTGGAAATTTATGCAATTATGCGAAAACCGGAATAATTTATGAATGAAATTCAAGCTGTTGTTTTAGCTATTATAGAAGGGATTACGGAATTTTTACCAATATCCTCCACCGGTCATATGATTTTGACATCTTCTTTTATGGGAATTGCCAAAGATGATTTTACCAAATTGTTTACAATCGTTATTCAATTAGGTGCTATTCTCTCGGTTGTCGTTTTGTATTGGCGGCGTTTTTTGCAGTCTTGGGATTTTTACAAAAAATTATTTGTCGCTTTTTTGCCGGCGGTTTTTTTAGGATTGTTGCTCAATAAAGTCATCGACCGGTTACTCGAAAGTCCGTTGACTGTTGCAATTACATTGATACTGGGAGGTGCCGTTTTATTAAAGATTGACGATTGGTACGGACAAAACACTGAGCAAATTATCGACTATAAAAAGGCTCTAAAAATCGGTTTTTATCAAACATTGGCTATGATACCCGGTGTGTCGCGTAGTGGTGCTACTATCGTAGGGGGGATGTTACAGGGATTGAACCGTAAAGTGGCAACCGAATTTTCTTTTTTCCTTGCCGTCCCGACTATGCTCGGTGCTACTACCAAAAAACTTTGGGATTATTATCAAGAAGGTCTTCACTTATCAAATCACCAAATGAATTTGTTGTTGATTGGTAATGTGGTAGCGTTTGTCGTCGCAATGATTGCGATTAAAAGTTTTATCAATTATGTCAGTCACAAAGGTTTTAAAGTTTTCGGTTATTACCGTATTCTTATCGGGCTGGTTTTGTTATTGATACATTTTTTTATAAGACCTTTGAGTATGTAGCTCGAAGTGTGCAAAAAGTTTTTTTGTTTTTTCTTTCTTTGACTAAATTTCTTGCAGGTTAATTAAATTTGCCGGAGATTTCTTATCTATTTTTTATTAAATATGCCGGAAAATTCTATTCAAAAATTGGAGCAACTTAAAAAAGGTCAAGTAATTTTGATTGACAAAGATTTGCATTGGACATCATTCGACGTGGTCAATAAGATACGGTATGCCATTTTAAAAAAATTCAGATTAAAAAAATTTAAAGTTGGACATGCCGGAACCTTGGATCCTTTGGCAACCGGTTTGTTATTGGTATGTGTTGGTAAATCTACAAAAACTATTTCCACTTATCAAGGTTTGGATAAAGAATATACCGGCACTTTTCATTTGGGTGCTACAACGCCGTCTTATGATTTGGAAACTGCTGTCGATGCACATTTTCCCGTTGAACACATTACAGAAAAAATGATTAAAGAAACAGCCCGTAAATTTATAGGACGGCAACAGCAGCTACCTCCTTTGTTTTCAGCGGTTAAAAAAGACGGCAAAAAGTTATATGAACACGCCCGGAAAGGTGAAAAGGTTGACGTAAAACCGCGGGATATCACTATAAAAGAATTTGAAATTTTGTCCGTTAATTTACCCGAAGTGGCATTTAGAGTAAAAGTCAGTAAAGGCACTTATATCCGTTCATTGGCTTATGATTTTGGTAAAGCTTTGCAAACAGGCGCCTATTTATCGTCTTTACGACGCACTAAAATAGGGGATTTTGACGTTAAAGATGCTATTACCATCGATGAATGGATAGACCGTTTTAAAAATGAAAAAATTTAATTTGCAACTCAATAATTTATCACACACCGAAAAGGCTCTTTTAATAACTTTATTTATTGAAATGCTGATAATTTTATCCTTGTTTAAGCTGGGGTTTCAAGAGAAGCCTAAAGAGGAAACTTATGCAATAGAATTTGTGGATGATGATTTTGATTTTAATGATTTGAAACCGGACAAAACACCGGAATTGCCGGATATTCAAAAATTTATAAACAAAAAATATGGAACAAATGTCGCTTCGAATGTTTTGCAAGAAGAAAAATCATTTGAAGAATTCCGGCAACATCACGAACAAGAACTTAAAGAATTTTATGAGAAAAGGGAACAAAATCAAATCATTGATGCCGGAGAACAGAATAATATGAAAAACAAAGAAAAAGATAAAAAAGAAACCCGTTTTACAGGCAATAGCAATATCCGGTATTTTGTCAAAAACCGTTATGATATTTACATAGCCAATCCGCTTTATACTTGCCCGGAATATATGCATGGTTTTGTGGTGATAGATATCCAATTGGATCAAAGCGGTAAAGTGGTAAAAGCCGAATACAATCCCGTAAAATCAACAACCAAAGCAGAATGTTTGATTGAAAGCGCTCTGGAAGCCGCTTATGAAAGTTATTTTAATGCCGATAATACGGCTCCTGAAATTCAACAAGGATATATTACTTATAATTTTTAAATGATTTTAACATAGTTCAAATTAATTTGTTGAATATTAACATGTTAAAAAAAATATTGTTGTGGTCAGGTGCCTATGATGGAGCGGTTTTTATTGTTTTGACATAATACACATGCTACTACAAACGGGTCGCACCTACGGTGCTCAAATGTATTTCATTATTGTTTCAAGATAAGCACAGTAGGAGCGACCTGTTAGTAGCAAATAAGATTTTTGATAAAAATACAAGCTCCGTAGGGGTGACCGGAAAAAAGAATCAGGAGATTGAGCAGTGTGACCTGTTAAATAGGGTCTGCTGAAAAGCTCAGAAGTGCGTCAATTTTTTAATTTCTGAACAGAAGACGTATATAAATACTTCGATGTGAAGAAGTTAAAAAAGGGGCGTGCTTCTGAGCAACAATAAAATACTCCATAATAAATCACAAAAATGCATACCTTTTGAAAGAAATGTAGTAAAAACCGTGCACTTATAGCCTTTAATACGTAGATAATAGGTTGAATATTAGTATTTTATGTGTTTTTCAGCAGACCCTAAATAGGTGTTTGATATATATCTTTGAAAATAAAAGTTATAATTTACAAAATATTCGCCGCCGGACAAGTGAACATTATATAACGGTTTTGGGTAAGCGTTTGCTCAAACGTGAAATGATTTCGTAAGGTATTGTGTCAAGAAAACGGGCTATTTTATATATACTGTCATCATTATCATACACAATTACTTCATCACCTTGCCGGCAAGGTGTTCCCGTAAGGTCAATACTGATAGTATCCATACTGATGGTACCTGCAACGGGAATTTTGTAGTTTTTGCATCTAACATATAAATTGCCATAGCCGAGACGCCTATCAATACCGTCGGCATAACCTAGTGGTAATAACCCGATACGTCTGTTTCCCGTTACTTTAAAACGCCGGTTATAACCAACCGTATCACCGTCTTTTAAATCTTTTATCTGATTGATTTTGGTGATAAGACGGGCAACCGGTTTCAACACTTTTTCTTGTCCTGTAATCATATTGAATCCGAAAATCCCTAATCCGGGACGCACCATTTCATATTGAGCTTCAGGAAAACGAAAAATACCGGCGGTATTGAGTAAATGTTTGAAAAATGTATCGTTAAGTTGATCTGCCATTTTTCCGGTTATCCGTTCGAATGTTTGTATTTGGGCAAGGGTAAAATCATCTTCTTCCGGGTCTTCGGCGGCGGCCAGATGTGAAAAAACACTTTTTACCGTAACATTTTTATTTTGTATGAGTATTTGAATAAGTGTGTTTATTTCACCGGGCATTATACCGGCACGGTGCATACCTGTGTCCAGTTTGATATGCACGGGAAAACCGGTAATATTGTGAGCTGATAAAAATTTAATCAATGTGTTGAGATAGGTTAGAGAACTTACTTCCGGTTCAAGTTTGTATGTGACAATCTCTTCAAAATTTTCGAATGAAGGATTAAAAACAAGCAAATTGGTTTGAATACCTTTTTGCCTGAGATTGACAGCTTCATTGATGTATGCAACTGAAAAATAATCTATTCCTGCTTGTTCGAGCAATTTTCCTATCCCATAAGCGCCCAATCCATAAGCATTTCCTTTGAGATTGGCAAGAATTTTGGTGCCGGGTTGTAGGCGGTTTTTAATAATTCGGAGGTTATGTTTCAGCCGGTTACTGTCAATTTCGATGTAACTTTCACGCATTTTATTCAGACTTTCTTTTTTGTCGTTCAGCCATAGCTTTTACATAAGCGGCACGGCTCAAAGGTTCGTATTCTTGAGTTTCGCCCAGCAATACCAGTTTGTCATCGTCGGTCAAACGGTAGCTGTAATGGGCTAAATTTCCGGTTCGTGTGCATATAGCGTGCACTTTTGTCACATATTCGGCAACAGCCATTAAGAAAGGCATCGGTCCGAATGGCTTGCCCATAAAATCCATATCCAAACCGGCAACGACTACTCTTATACCATTGTTAGCCAATGTATTGCAAACATCAACAATTTCATTGGAAAAAAATTGTGCTTCATCGATACCAACTACGTCAACACCTTCCGAAAGCAATAGTATTTCTTGCGGAGAAGAAACAGCCGTCGAACGGATTTCATTTTTATCATGTGATACGATATTGGTTTCGTGATACCTGGTATCTATTTTGGGTTTAAAAATTTCCACTTTTTGTTTGGCAAATTGAGCCCGTTTGAGCCGACGAATCAGTTCTTCGGTTTTGCCCGAAAACATACTGCCTGTTATAACTTCTATCCAACCGAGATTATCTTTGTGATTTACGGGAATTTCTAAAAACATATTATTGTAATTTATTTTTTTGAACCACGTAGGTCACATAAGTTCACATAAGTTTTTTTCTTTTGTTTCCTTATCTGTCTTATGTGGTTTATTTTTTACTTAAATTTGTAACAACGAAAATAATTTATTTTTTTGACAATTTTTAAATTCTTAACCCGTTTTTTTATTAACTACACGGATTAAATTTTTTAGATTGGGGTTCAACCGATTGAAAACCTTATATTATGGACAGAAATAATGAATTGGCAAACATATTGAGAGCAGAATTGATTTTGTTAGCCAAAGATATTTTGCAAAATATTCACCGAAAAGATTTGAAAAGCCTTTATAAACCGGTACGCCAATTATATGAAAAAATGGCGGCAATTATGGTTTTGAAAGACCAATTGGATACAAGTGAATTGATGAAAATTTTACAAGCCGGAAAAACCGCTTTGCTGAGCAATGACAACGTTTCCGTAGAAAATATGTCTGAAAATGTAGCAGAATTAAAAGACGGAAGTCAAGAAGAAGTAAAAAAAGAACCGGAAAAAACGCTTGATGACATAAAAAAAGTTGAAGGCAAGGAGAAAGATAATCAAGCGATTCATAATACGGATATAAATCCTTATAAGCAGGTTGGAAAAATGCGTTTTGTACCCAAGGGACAAAAAGAACATATTCAACAGCAGAAATCCTCTGCCAGGTTGTTCCCTTTAAAGAAAATAAATATCGGTTTGAATGACCGGATTGCTTTTATTAAACATTTATTTGATGGTAACCAAGCATTTTATACCGATTTTATTGACCGCCTTAATGCTTTTGATAATTATGAAGATGCTTTACACTATATCAACCAAGAGGTGAAACCACAATTTAATGATTGGGATGGTAAAGATGAATATGAATTTCGTTTATTACAACTACTGGAATTAAAATTTGCCTGAAAAACACTGTCTAATGCAAGGAAAACTATATGTGGTGCCAACACCTATCGGCAATCTGAAAGACATGACTTTTAGAGCTGTTGAAGTCTTGAAAGCCGTTGATTTGATATTGTCGGAAGACACAAGAATTTCGGGTAAATTGTTGAAACATTTTGAAATTGAGACACCACAACGATCTTATCATAAATTTAACGAACATAAAATAGTTGCCGATTTGATTTCAAAAATGGTGCAGGGTAGTCGTTTTGCTTTAATTTCCGATGCCGGTACACCGGCTATTTCCGATCCGGGTTATTTGATTGTGCATAAAGCCATTGAACAAGGTATCCCAGTAGAAACTTTGCCGGGAGCGACGGCTTTTGTACCTGCTTTGGTCAATTCCGGTTTGCCGGCTGATCGTTTTGTGTTTGAAGGATTTTTACCGGTCAAAAAAGGGCGGAAAACCCGGATGGAAAGCTTGCAAGAAGAATCCAGAACGATGATTTTTTATGAATCGCCACATAAATTGCTTAAAACTTTAAGAGATTTTGAAAATTTTTTCGGAACGGACAGACAGATATCCGTATCGCGGGAAATTAGTAAATTGTATGAAGAAACATTGAGAGGTAGTTTATCGGAAGTAAGAAGAATTTTTGAAGAAAAACAATCAATTAAAGGGGAATTTGTTTTAGTGGTAAAAGGAAAAAAATTATAAAAAAAAAGAGGCTATCAATGAGCGCCTCTTTTTTTTAATGGGTTTAAGTTTTTAGTCAACAGCTTCGTAAATTGTTAAATATTTATCCAAAGTATTTTTAAGAATACCTTTTTCGTCCAGATATTTTTCAACAAATTCTCTAAAAGCGCCTTCACCACCTTTTTTTGTTAAGATGGTGTCAACTTCTTTTTTGACGTAGTAAGGAGCGTGAGCCGGTGCAGCGGAGTAGCCAACTTTTTTTAGTAATGGCAAATCATTTATGTCGTCACCGATATAAGCTGTTTCGTCCCAATCAACATTGTATTTATCCAGAATCTCTTCGGCAACTTTCATTTTATTGTTCACCCCAACGTAATAATCGGTTATTTTCATTTTTTCCAATCGTGATTTGATTATTTCACTGTGGTCTTCTGTCAAAATGATAACAGGGATGTTATTTAGATTTAAAAACAAAACGCCGATGCAATCATTCGAATTATAAAATTTTGTTTCATTTCCTTTTTTGTCATAGTAAATGTGGTTGTCAGTCCAAACACCGTTAAAACCACTCATGATAAGCTTGATATTTTTTTTCATATTTCTATTGTTTTATTT
>JALWFE010000106.1 GCA_027039975.1 Flavobacteriales bacterium | reverse complement strand
GTCTTATTTATAACACTATAAAGATACTGAAAATCAGGGAAATAACCTGAGCATTATGCTACATTTTTTTATTTTTTTTATGCTAAATACTCTTATTTTATTAGGTGCGAAACTTTAATAAATTAATAAGAATTTATTGTAAAAATTGTTCCGGTATCGGAAAATACCGGGAAATTTTGTAGTTGAGAAATGGAATAAATTGTTTTTTAGACTTGCTTGGTTTCGTTCAGACCTGCCGGGTTACTAAAATCTTATGGTTCTTACTTGTTATGGTCTACCTTATAATTTTCCCGATATAATTTATCCGTTTCAAAATTTCCTTCATTGTCGGTTTGTCTTCACGGTATAACAATGTTTTAAACATATTCAAATTGTCTATGTATTCATCCAATGCTTGCAAAATAGGTGCTTTATTTTCCATAAAAATCGGTGTCCAAGTACCGGGCGAACTTTTGGCCAGCCTCACGGTCGAAGCAAAACCGGAACCGGCCATGGTAAAAATGTTTTTTTCATCTTTTTCCAAATCCAAAACCGTTTTGCCCAGCATAAACGAACTGATATGCGACAAATGAGACACATAAGCAATGTGTTTGTCGTGTTCGGCACTGTCCATTTCAAGGGTTTGCAAACCTAATTTTTCAAAAATTTCAAGAGCTTTGTTTAAAATTTCAGGTTTGGTTTGTGCCGTATCGCAAATCATATTCATTTTACCGGTGAACAAACCGGGAAAAGCGGCTTCCGGCCCCGAATATTCGGTTCCGGCAATAGGATGTGCCAATAAAAAATTGCTACGCCCCGGATGTGAAGCTATGGCTTGTGCTATTTTGTGCTTGGTGGAACCGGTATCAAATACCAAAGCATCCGGTTTTATCAAATCCAAAACTTTTTTGGCAATTGTCGGAATGGTATCGACAGGTGTGGCAATAATAACCATATCCATTTCAGGTAACAAGTCATCCGTAAGGGCTTGATGTACCAAACCTAATTCCAATGCTTTTTGCAAATGATACTTGTCTTGTCCGTACAACCGGAAATTTTTGTGTTTTTGCAAAGCCAATCCCATAGAACCACCGATTAGCCCCAATCCGATAATACCTGTTTTGATAATCTTGTCTGCCGTCATTTTTGTGTAATTCTGTTTAGAGTTTCCGTTAATATTTCTTCGCTGTTGGTCAAAGAAATTCTGACATAGTTATCCGAATTTTGCCCGAAAATAAATCCGGGGGCTATAAAGACGGCTTTTTCGTCGAGTAGTTGATTGGTAAAATCTCTGCTGTTTTGACCTTCCGGAAGTTTTGCCCAAACAAACAAACCGCTTTGCCCCGGACGGGCTGTCAAATTAAGGGCATCACAAATTTTTAAAACAATTTTTTTACGTTTGCTGTAAATTTTATTGAGATATGCAAACCATTCCGGTGGAGAGTTCAAAGCAGTGACAGCGGCTTTTTGGATACCGAGAAACATACCACTGTCCATCTGACTTTTAAATTTCATCACCGTATCGATATATGCTTTTTTGCCGAGCAACATACCAACACGCCAACCGGCCATATTATGTGATTTGCTCAACGAATTTAATTCCAATGCCGTTTCTTTGGCCCCCGAAACGGATAAAATACTCACCGGCTTATCAGTCAAAATCATACTGTACGGATTGTCATTGACTAACAAAATGTTGTATGTGCGGGCAAAATCAATCAGTTTTTGATAAAATTCTCCATCAACCACGGCACCGGTAGGCATATGCGGATAATTGAGCCACATCAGTTTGACTTTGCGTAAATCCGTTTGTGATAATTTGTCCAAATCGGGCAAATAATTGTTATGTTCTGTTAATGCATAATATACCGGCCGTGCGCCGGCGAGTAATGTGGCGGCACGGTACGTCATATAACCGGGTTCGGGGAGGAGCACTTCATCTTCGGGATTGAGAAATGCCATACTGATGTGCATGATGCCTTCTTTGGAACCTATTAAAGGCAGTATTTCATCGCCGGCATTCAGCTGTACACCGAAATACCGCAAGTAATAATCCGCTATGGCTTGACGTAATTCCGGGATACCGCGATAACTTTGATACTGATGTGTGCCGGGAAGAAGAGCCGTATTCGCCAAAGTTTGCCGGACAGCTTCCGGTGGCGGCAAGTCGGGACTGCCGATACCCAAATTTATAACCGGTTTGCCGGTGGCACGCAAACGGGCGATTTCTTTGAGTTTGGTCGAAAAATAATATTCCCGGATGTGTTCAAGGCGTTGTGCTTCCATATTTTAGCGGTTCATTGAAGGATATTCTCCCAAAATTTTTAATTCGATAACTTGCCGTGCCACTTGATACATCGCCGCTTGGTAATCGGCCATATTGTTAATCAACAAATCGACAAAAAAAGCATATTCCCACGGCTTGTCAATAATAGGGACACTTTGTATCTTGCTCATATTCAAATTATAATCTTTGAAAATTTGTAAAATATCGACTAAACTGCCGGGTTTGTGAGAGAGCTTGAAACGGATGGAAGCTTTGTTGAAATCCTGTCCGTTTTCACCGTTTTTCAAATCCAATACTACAAAACGTGTCGCATTGATTTTATTGGTTTGAATACTTTCGGCTAAAATTTCCAACCCGTATAGTTTGGCGGCTTCATATCCGGCAATAGCAGCGATACCTTTAAGTTGTTTATCCCGGATGATTTTTGCCATTTCGGCGGTGTCTTTTTCTTCTACCAATTTGATATGCGGTTGTGTCCGTAAATATTTCCGGCATTGTAAAAGCGCCATCGGATGACTCCAAACTTCTTTGATGTCCGGGATAGTCTGCCCGGGTAATGCCATCAAATGATGGTGTATGGATAAATAATATTCGCCGGCTATGTGTAAATCGTATTCATCTATCAAACTGTAATTAGGCAAAATGGCACCGGCAATAGTGTTTTCAACCGCCATAATACCTTTGTCAATTTTTCCCTTTTTTAGTAGTATGGGAATATCGTTGAAATCCATACATTCTACGAAATTATTGTCCTGCCCGAAAATATTTTTGGCAACTTCGTAGTGAAATGAGCCGATGGTCCCTTGAATACCTATGTTCATAATTTTTGTTTTTTTCATGACCCGGTAGGTCTTTTTTTATTATGTTCAGACCTATCAGGTTTTTTGAAACCTAACAAGTCTAAAAAAAAATCCCGGAATTTACCGGGACTTTTCGATGTTAAAATATATCATTCAAGCACAAAAAGTCCCTTCTTTTCCGCAAAAGAAAAAGTAAAAGAAGAAACCGAAATATGCTTGATATCCATTCATTTTCAAAAAATATAAAGCAAAGGTATTATTTTTTTTCAAAATAAGCAACGCCACTCATATAACCGACTACCCTTGTCAAGTCGCCGGTAACATCACCACTTGTCCGGTAATCCAACACTTTGGTGTTCATATATAAATCACCGGCGGTTTTAATCAATGCGTTTAAGCCTGTTTTACCGCAGGCTTCACATTTTTCCAATCCTAATTCGAGATTTTTGTATTCAAAAGCTACCAAACAATGACTGTCGATTTCGTTGGCTGTATTCTGGGTATGGAAATGACTTAAATCCGTCGAAACGACAATGGCATTGTCTTTATCACGCAAGATATATTCAAAAATATCCGCCAATTCGAGATAATCGGTATTACCGTAAATCAATTCAACGATTTTGGCTCCGGGATTGTAATGTTTGATGAACGGGAATTGTGTTTCGGTACTGTGTTCCAAATAATGAGCGGTTTCTTCAAAGGTAAAATTAAAATACCGGCTCAATTCTTTTAAATAAGCTTTGTCACCTTGTAACAGACCGAAAGGCGTTTCGTAAGCATCGAAATATCCGGCACTGATACCGCGTATATAAACGTGGTGTGACGGTCCGGCGATAATGATACGTTTGGCATTGCGGTTACCTAAAATTCTGTGAGCGTAATTGGCCGTAAATCCGCTGTAAACATAACCGGCATGCGGTGAGACAATAGCTTCGGGACGAAGGTTAAAAATATCTTTATCTTCGATATGCCGGTCTAATAAATCATTCCAGTGAATGATCATTTTTTTGATGACTTCCGGGTCATCAGGATAAAATTTTCCGCTGTTTCCTGCTGGTCTTATTAGTTCCATATTCCGGAGATTTTAGTTTGACAATAAGGACATTTGCCGTCCGTGATTTTATTTTGCAATATTTGATATCCCATTCGTTCTATCAAAGGTTTGTGACATCCGGGACAATAGGTAATATTTTTGCGTAAGCCGACATTTCCGATATAGATAAATTGCAGTCCGGCTTTTTGTCCTGTTTCATAAGCTTTTTCCAGAATTGTAACCGGCGTGACCGGTTTGTCGAGCATTTTATAGTCGGGGTGGAAGGCACTCAAATGCCAAGGTGTTTCCGTGCCTAATTTATTTGCGATAAAACCGGCAATCTTTTCGAGATGTTCCGTTGTATCGTTGATACCGGGAATAATCAATGTGGTGACTTCCACCCACAACCCGGCTTGTTTCATCAGTTGTAAGGTTTCACGTACGCTAAACGGTGCTTTGAGTTCACGCCGGTAATATTGTTCATCGTAAGCTTTAAAATCGACATTGGCCGCATCGATAATACCCGCCATATCTTTAACCACTTCTACACTTTCGATACCGTTGGTTACAAAAATATTTTTTAAGCCGTATTTTTTGGCTTCCAAAGCGATATCCCGGGCGTAAGGATAAAAAATGGTCGGTTCGTTATAAGTATATGCAATGGTTTTTGATTTATATTTCAAAGCCAAATAAACAATCTGTTCAGGAGCTACAAAATCTTTTTGATAGATTGTTTTTTCTTGTGAAATCTGCCAGTTTTGACAAAAGGAACATTGCATATTACACCCGATTGTACCTAATGACAAAGCCGTAGTACCGGGTAAAAAATGGTATAAAGGTTTCTTTTCAATAGGGTCAATATGAAGGGCGGCAACTCTTCCGTAAACGAGATTAACCAACCGGCCGTTTTCGTTTTTATTGACACCGCAAACACCTGTTTTACCTTCTTTGAGTTCGCAATAATGCCGGCATAACAAACATTTGATTTTACCACCGGGTAATTTGCGGTAAAATTTTTCTTGCACTATTTGTTGCGGTATGGTTTTCATTTAATTCCAATGTTATCCTTTAAATCACAACAAAAATTATTCCTCACAATTTACAACGACAAACTTGCTGTTTTTGTGTCAAAATTGCTTGATTTTTTATATTTTATCACGCAGCTTTGGTGCGGTTTTATAGGTTTTGTTTATCCGGTCATCCGGTTACGTCTTATGTTAATGATGGTGGTATCTTTGGTGCTTGATTTTTGAGATTAGCGCCTGTTTTTATTAAAATTCATTGTTTTTCGCCTGAAAAAATCATATTGCGCCTGTTTTTTTGTTATGTTTGTAAAGATTAAAATAGACAGTAGTTTCTTATGACAAACCGATTATTTGACCGGAACAAACTCAAACTGCTTCTTTTGCGCGGCTTGTCCATTGTTGCTAAATTTTTGTTTACAAGTCTGTATTTCAGATATTCGGAAGCGGATTTTGGAGAATACAGCTTGGTAGCGACAACTATTTTACTGTTGGTATTTTTGTTGGGAATGGATTTTTACAGTTATGCCAACAGGGCGGTATTAGAACCGGGGAGTAATCCGCAAAAGATTATTTTTAATCAGTTTAGTTTGTATTTTGTGCTGTATGTTTTATTAGCACCGGTCGTTTATTTGATATTCAAATCGGCCGGATTTAACCCGGAATATTTGTTTTTGTTTTATTTGGTTTTGATAATCGAACATTTGAATTTTGAATTTTACCGTTTATTGTTTGTTTTTAAAAAACCTTTGGCAGCGAATATCAATTTGTTTTTACGTAATGCCTTTTGGGTGTTGGGGGCAAGTGTTTGGTTGTTGATTTACAGTCATATAGATATCAAAACGGTATTATTGTTCTGGTTAACCGGTGATTTGTTGGCACTGTTGTTTTCGCTGCGTATCAGCTGGACCAAAAGACATAAAATTTCTTGGCAAAATTTTAAATGGGACAAACAATGGATTATCAAGGGATTGGCAGTCAGTTTGCCCTATATTTTAGGTTCTTTGGCTTATAAAACCATAGAATTTTCCGACCGTTATCTCATCGATTATTTTCTGGGCAAACAAGCTGTCGGAGTGTATGCTTTTTTTGACAATATGGCCAATGTGTTGAATATCATTTTGTTTACTTTGGTGATATCGGTTTTGTATCCCGGTTTGGTCGAAAGTATTATGCACAAAAATAAAGAGGAATTTGAACGGACATTTAAACAATTCCGTAAAGAAATACTCATTTACAGTATAGCGACCGGCGTGATGTTGTTGATAATGTTACCATTGGTTTTATTTGTGATAGGAAAGACACAATATGACGAACAACTTTATATTTTTATCTTATTGGTGGCGGCCAACGTGGTATTGAATTTTTCGTTTTTGTATCATTTTATCATTTATGCTTATCGCAAGGATTGGCGGATTTTTAAAGTTACGGTTTTGGCGGCATTGCTCAATGTGGTTTTAAATTGGTTTTTGATTCCTGTTTGGGGTATTGCCGGTGCGGCGGTGGCTACGTTGGCGAGTTTTGTTTTGGTGGCGGTGTTGAAGTATTTTGATGCGCGCAGGTTGTTAGTGAAAAGTGCTTAGTGCCTAGTGCCAAGTGGATACTTCGACAAGCTCAGTAATCGAAGCGGGAAAGTATGGGTTTTAGTGGAAAGTATATTGTGAGTGTTAAACATAAAAAAGGACACCTGAGCGGCGTCCTTTTCACATTTTTTTTACTATAAATTTTAATCTTGAATCACCCAATCACCGTTTTGTAAGAACGGGCGGGCTTTTTTGTATTTGATTTGTTTTTTTTCGCCGTTATTGATGTTCATAATGGTAACGATTTCATTCCGTCCGTAAGTTTTACCTTTGCGGATAGGTGATGTGATTTCCTGCCGTTGTCCGCCTTGCATGGCTTGACGGTTATTAGCTGCCATTTCTTCAAGTGACGGAATATTGTCGGTACGGCTTTCGGTATATTTGGGTTTACGGCGTTGCGGTTGGCGGGCTTCTCGGACTTGATTGGGGTCGTGCGTTGGCAAGTCACCTTTAAACAAGAACGATAATACGTCTTTGTTGATTTTGTCCAGCATATTTCTGAACAATTCAAAGGCTTCGAATTTGTAAATCAATATCGGATCTTTTTGTTCATAAGAAGCCATTTGCACCGATGTTTTCAGTTGATCCATTTTGTGCAAATGTTCTTTCCAAGCTTCATCGATAATAGCCAATACAATATTCTTTTCAAAATCATCTACCAACTTGCGTCCTTCCGATTCATAAGCTTCTTTAAGGTCGGTAGTCACTTTTATTTCTCTTGTGCCGTCGGTAAAAGGTACAACAATCCGTTTGTAACGGTCTCCTTCGTTTTCATAAACTTGTTTGATAACCGGATAAGCAATTTGTGCCGTCCGGGTCATTTTTTCTTTATAATGTGCGGTTGCCGTTTCGTAAAGTTTATTGATTAATTCCCGGTCTGAAAGTGTTAAAAATTCGTCTTTGGAAACCGGCGAATTGATAGCAAATGTGGTAATCAATTCTCTTTCAAAAGTTTCAAAATCTTTTGAAGGTTTGGTTTGTTCGACCAATGTTTCAATCGCTTCATAAATCATATTGGCGATGTCCACTTTGAGTCGTTCTCCTTCGAGTGCGTGACGGCGGCGTTTATAGACTAACTCACGTTGGGCATTCATCACATCATCATATTCGAGCAGTCGTTTACGGATACCGAAATTGTTTTCTTCCACTTTCTTTTGAGCGCGTTCTATGGATTTTGAAATCATAGGATGTTGAATAACATCGCCTTCTTTCATTCCCAAGCGGTCCATTATTTTAGCAATTTTTTCCGAGCCGAACAATCGCATCAAATTGTCTTCCAAGGATACGTAAAATTGTGATGAGCCGGGATCTCCTTGTCGTCCGGCGCGTCCTCTAAGCTGTCTGTCCACACGGCGTGAATCGTGTCGTTCGGTACCGATAATAGCCAGACCACCGGCTTTGACTACTTCCGGGTCCAGTTTGATATCCGTTCCACGACCTGCCATATTGGTGGCTATGGTTACAACGCCCGGTTTTCCGGCATCGGCAACAATTTCCGCTTCCCGTTTGTGGTGTTTGGCATTTAATACGTTGTGCGGTATTTTGACCAAATTCAACATCCGGCTTAACAATTCGGAAGTTTCAACCGAAGTGGTTCCGACCAAAACGGGTCGGCCTTGTCGGGTCAATTCTTGTATTTCTTGAATGATAGCGTTATATTTTTCCCGTTTGGTTTTGTAAATTTTATCATCTTTATCGATACGGGCCAAAGGTTTATTGGTCGGGATTTCCACGACATCCAATTTGTAAATATCCCAAAATTCTCCTGCTTCCGTTATAGCCGTTCCTGTCATACCGGCCAATTTGCGGTACATACGGAAAAAGTTTTGCAAGGTGATAGTGGCATAAGTTTGGGTAGCATCTTCAATTTTTACATTTTCTTTGGCTTCAATCGCTTGGTGTAAGCCGTCCGAATAGCGTCGTCCTTCCATGATACGGCCGGTTTGTTCATCCACAATTTTTACTTGTCCGTCTAAAACCACATATTCGACATCTT
This sequence comes from Flavobacteriales bacterium, assembly GCA_027039975.1. Taxonomy (GTDB): domain Bacteria; phylum Bacteroidota; class Bacteroidia; order Flavobacteriales; family Flavobacteriaceae; genus WGBX01. Next base: position 16,899 of record JALWFE010000106.1, on the reverse strand, counting down.
TTTCAAACAAAGTATAAGCTTTGAGCAATTGGTTTAAGGTGTGCAGACGCTCGGTTTTAGCGGCATATTCTCTAAACAGTTTGTCTTTTTGGGCGGCTTTTTCGTTTTCATTGGCATCCGATTTTTCAATTTTTCCGATTTCTTCGCTGATATTAGGTAAGATAAAAAAGTCAGGTTCGGTATCTTTGGATAAAAATTCTATTCCTTTATCGGTTAGTTCGATAGAGTTGTTTTTTTCATCGATAACAAACAGCAATTCTTTGTCCACTTCTGGCATCAGAGCATTGTTGTTTTCCATATATTTGGCTTCGGTTTTTTGTAAGAGCTGTTTGATACCTTCTTCACTTAAAAATTTGATTAAAGCCCGGTTTTTGGGCAAACCGCGATAGACTCTCAAAAGGTGGAAACCACCTTCTTTGGTATTACCTTCCTTAATCAGCTTTTTGGCCAGCAACAATTCTTTGTGCATCCTTGCCCGTTGTTCTTGAACGATTTTTTCGATAAAAGGTTTGAGTTCGTTAAATTCGTGACGGTCACCTTTTTCTACGGGACCGGATATAATCAACGGTGTACGGGCATCGTCAATCAATACGGAATCCACCTCGTCGACGATGGCGTAATTGTGTTCACGTTGTACCAAATCGGAAGTGGTATGTGCCATATTATCCCGCAAATAGTCAAAACCGAATTCGTTATTGGTGCCGTAAGTTATATCGGCTTCGTAAGCTTTACGGCGTTGTGGTGTGTTGGGTTGGTGCCGGTCGATACAATCTACCCTGAGTCCCAGAAATTCAAAAATAGGTCCCATCCACGCGGCGTCTCTTTTGGCCAGATAATCGTTGACAGTCACCAAATGAGCACCACGGCCGGGTAAAGCGTTGAGGTACAAAGGCAATGTCGCTACCAGGGTTTTCCCTTCACCGGTCATCATTTCGGCAATTTTACCTTGATGCAAGACAATACCACCCATAATTTGGACATCATAATGCACCATATCCCAAACGACATCTTTACCTTCGGCATTCCAATGATTTTTCCATATGGTTTTATCGTCTTCAACCGTGATATAATCACGTGTTGCCGACAATTCACGGTCTAGCGGTGTAGTTGTTACTTCAAGTGTTTCGTTTTCTTTAAAACGGCGGGCGGTTTCGCGTACTACGGCAAAAGCTTCGGGTAAAATTTCATTTAATACTTCTTCTTCTTTTTTGTATATATCGTCTTCGATACGGTCAATTTCTTCATAATAAGTTTCCCTTTTGTCCAAATCTTGTTCTTGTTCCGCTTTTTGGCGTAGTTCATCTTGTTTAGTCCGTAAATCTTTGGTAGCTTCTTTGATTTTATTTCTGAACTCTTGTGTTTTATTTCGTAATTCGTCCAAGCTGAGCTTTTGCATAGCCGGTCCCAAGTTGTTTACTTGGTCAACAATTGGTTGCAATTGTTTGATATCTTTGGATTTTTTATCGCCTAAAAAGACTTTAAGCAGCGAATTGACAATTTTCATATTTATTTATTTTTTTATCCTTTTTTAATAAAAAAAATTTTTTAAAAAAGCTTTAATAATACAAATTCAAAAATATAAAAAAAAAGTCTCTTTTGAGAGACTTTTGGGTATTTATTAACACTAATGTTTTTAATATTCATCTTCATTCCAAAGAAAATCTTCTTCGGTAGGATAATCGGGCCAAATGTCTTGAATACTTTCAAAAATTTCTTCTTCCTCTTCAATTTCTTGAAGATTTTCTACAACTTCAAGAGGCGCACCTGTTCTGATAGCATAATCTATCAGTTCGTCTTTGGTTGCCGGCCATGGGGCATCACTTAAATAAGAAGCTAATTCTAATGTCCAATACATAGTCTTTGATTTTAAAATCCTGCAAAAGTAACAAAAAAAGTTTTATACTTCAAATTCCGTTAAATTAAAAATTTTATTCGGGGTTCCAAGGTATCTCGTCAACCTGCAAATCCAGAGACAATTTTCGTGCCAATACAAACAAATAATCCGATAGTCTGTTGAGGTAAGTTATAATTTGCGGTGAAACTGTTTCATTTTCATTGAGATATGTTACTTTTCGTTCCGCACGACGACATACGGTTCTGCAAATATGACAAATAGACACTTGTTCGTGCCCACCCGGTAATATAAAATTTGTCATAGGCGGTAATTGTTTGTCCATTTCGTCGATTTTTTGTTCGAGAAAATCGATGTCATCTTGTCCGATTGGTTTGATATCCAAGCGTGGTTTTCCGTTGGCCAAGGTTTGTTTTTCGATATCCAAAGCCAAGAATGAACCGAGTGTAAACAATCGGTTTTGGATTTTAATCAGTTCGTCGTGATATTTTCCGGATACTTTATCACGTAACAATCCTAAGAAAGAATTCAGTTCATCGACGGTGCCGTAAGCTTCTATTTTGATATGATGTTTCGGGACACGCGTTCCTCCGATTAAGAGGGTTGTGCCTTTGTCGCCGGTTTTGGTGTAAATCTTCATATTTTTAGTGTCAAGTAACAAGTATCAAGTATCAAGTGGCAAGTAGTAAGTTTTTAAAGTATTATTATCTCTTAACTTATCATTTCCTCAATTCCTCATTTCCTCAATTCCTCAGTTCCTCATTTCCTCAAACCAACTACCGTCCTCTGTTTGCTTCTCTGATATACTTTTGAAGTGCCATGGTCATAGATGGCGTTTCGGGTGTAGGTGCCATAATGTCGATACGCAATCCTTTTTCTTGTGCGGCTTTCAGAGTTGATTCACCGTAAACGGCAATCCGTGTATCATTTTGCTTGAAATCGGGAAAATTGTGATAGAGGGATTCGATGCCCGAAGGGCTGTAAAAAACCAAAATATCATAGTAAACATCTTTAAGGTCGGACAAGTCGCTTATACAGGTTTTAAAAAAAACAGCCGGTGTCCAATCGATACCGATTTTGTTTAAAGCTTCGGTAATTTCCGGTTTGAGTTTGTCCGATGAAGGCAGTAAAAACTTACCTTCCGGATTTTTACTGATGATATTGGCTAAATCTTCAATGGTTTTGTTGCCATAGAAAATTTTACGTTTGCGGTAAATAATGTAACGTTGCAAATACAGAGCTATAGCTTCCGATTGGCAGTAATACCGCATTGTATTAGGAACCGTGTAACGCATTTCTTCGGCAAGACGAAAAAAATGATCGATAGCATTACGGCTTGTAAAAATAATGGCATTATAATCGGGTAATGAAATTTTTTGTTTTCTGATGTCTCTTGCCGTAGCACCTTCTACATGAATAAAAGGTCTGAAATCAATTTTTACCTTTTCGTTTTGGGCTAATGCAATGTATGGGGAATTTTCGGAAGTCGGCTCAGGTTGTGATACTAAAATGGTCTTAACTTTCTTCTTTTTTTGGACTGTTTTTTCACTCATAAAATTTGAAAAATTATCCATCCGTTTGTCAAAATAAACGGTAGAATTTCTGATAGGCAAAGATACAAAATATTTTGATACGTTTTCATTTCGGTATGCTTACGCAAACTGATATGGATACTTGTCCAAATGTTTATCATCCAAAGGCTTGATATAGTTATGATTAAATAGAAAAAAAACGGAGATTGATACGGAAAGTAAAAGACCAAAAAAGCGGCAAAAAACAGATAAAAGAAAGTGTAATATTCATAAGTTCTTCTGATAAACCTGATTTTGTTTAAAAAATTGATTTGTTTTATCAAAAAAATGTAAACGGTTTCGAGTATGATTTTTAATGCGAAATATACGGTTGTTATCAATAATAAAGTTTTCCAATTGATAGTGTTAGGGACAGAAAAAAGCCGTGTGGTTTGGCCGGTTTTCAGAATTGCTATAATATATAATGTATAAGATAAAATTTCAAATAAAATGCTGTTTATGTTGTAAACGGAAAGAACATATCCCGATTGAGATTCATATTCAAATATATATATGTTTGGTTTTGAAATGTTTGTAGTTAACCGCTTATTATACCACAATTTATTTAATAACAATAATATTGATGTTATTGTAAATAATAGGATAAAAATATTTTGATAAGGTTCCGGTATGTGTATTTCTTTCATTACCGATTTTTTTTGCAGTAAAAACGGACGTGTCAATGTTTGACAAAGATAAGTTTCTTTTTTAATAGTTTAAAATGATTAAATTGACTTGTTTATGTAAAAAAAAATAAAAATACAAGTAGAAAAATAGTCTGAAAACCGGTTTGTTTTTTTGTCAAAAAATGTCGTTTATGTGCGATTTTATGTCGTTTATAAACTCAAATGTGTCGTTCATACATTTTTTAATGATTGTAATAAAAGTTGATTTATATTTGTATCGGAAATAAGAGGAAAGTAGTTTTTTTCATATTTCATTGTTTTATTTGTGTTGTTAATTGAGTTAAGCTATTCATGCAAATGAATAGCTTTTCTTTTTGGTTGTAGGTTATCCGGTTCAGGAGTTTTTTCAATAGTTTCGGGCAGTATGGTAGGTTTTTGTTCGGTTTCCGCTTTGTAGAGCAAAATTTGTTCGCCTATTATGTCTTCTTTACTTTTTATCTGTTCGTTGCCACGCCAATTGAAGCCTTTTAGCGATTGTTCAGGCAGTTTGACAAAATCTTTATAAGGCAGCACTTTACCTTCTGTTTTGTAATACATCCTTATTAAAGCGATTTCTCCATTGTCAAATTCGATATAAATACGGCTTGATTTGTCTTTTTCTATACCGGTCAGGGTACCGTCATCTTCTCTCAAAAAATAAATTACTTCTGTATTGCCGTATATATTTATGTTTTTCAGGTGTTTTTTTTCAAATTTTCCTAATAATTTTTTCCCTTTGATTTGGTTATATCCGGCGCTGTCTTTTTGAATGATGAAAACTTTTTTAGGAATTATCAATGAATCGAGCCGGTTTAACGAATCGTTTTTCAGCAAAATACGTTCACCTGTGATTTGGCTTTTTCCACTCCATACAACTGGATTACCTAAAAGTTTCAGTATTTTTTTAGCGTCGTTGCGATAGAGTGTATCGGCTTTTCCCGAAAATTTACGGGAGAAAAAACGCACTTGCGGATAGCCCCGCAAACGCCTTTCGTTTTGTTTGCCGGCGGCTGTAAATTGTTTGGCTCTGATGAAAAGCGTGTCTTTATCCGATGTGGATACGACCAAAGGTTTGTGCGTTACTCGAATAGAATCCGGGTTAATCCAACGTTGTGCATAACCGGTAAAAATCCAAGTTTGATTGACAGAATCGTGTAAAACGACATTTCGTGTTGCCGTGGCGTATTCTTTAATCCGGTCATAATACAAGCTATCCCCTTTGATAGTCGTGTGCTTGTGTTTGATAAAGGCATTTTTGACAAACCAAGAAACTTTTTTTTGCGAATCGTAATGCCCTTTTTCGGCATAAATATAACTGTTATTGTTATAAATTTTGGTAGGGCCGAAAAAATCGGAGATGCCGGTATCGGTAAAATAATCCAGTTGATACGAATCGAGTTGATAATCGGGATTGTCTATATGAACATTATGTATAAAACGGACCCTCTTTTCGTTTAGAAAATATTTACCGATTTTACTTTTTAAAGTATTGACACTATCGACAATTACGCCGCCTGATGTATAATAAGACACTTGTTTTTTGCGGTCAAAATACAAAGTGTCCGTAGTCAAGTGCATTTTAGGGTCTTCAAGCCGGACCTTGTCATAAGCTTCGGCAAAACTTTGATTGCCGTCATATTTTAAATAACCGGCATTCATCCGGATGGTATCGCCTTGTTCGAGTCGCACATTGCCTACGGCAATAGCGGAATTTTTTATTTTATCGACAATAGCTTTGTCACAAAAAAGCAAAGCACCGTTGTGACTGATTTTAACATCACCGGACAATAATTGTTTGCCGGGATATTTGGCACTTGTCGTTGCGTGGTCAGCATATAAAATTTGTATATATCCCGGCAATGTATCTTGATGTTGTTGGGCTGATATTACGGAAATGATGAAAAAAAAGATTATCGATACATTATTTTTTGTATAAAACGGCATTGTCTTCAAATGATTTTAATTTTATCTCGGGGGAACCGTAGAGATAGGTTTCCGTTTTGCCCGAAAGTTTCATCGTGATTTGTTTGGATACGTTGATATTTACGACCGCTTTGCCGGAAACGGATAGATTGGCTTCTTTGACAGTTAAATTTCCGGCTTTAAAATCCGTTTTGTCATTGGCTTTCAGCACTAATTGATAGATATTCCCTTCCAATTCACAAACGGCGGATTTATCCATTTTAATATTTGCCGATTTGATATTGCATTTGGCTGTCAAGGAAGCACCGTCCGTTAAATTTACGGTAGCTTTACGAGCAAATACTTCCATTTCCAAATCCGGCTTACCGGAAGCGGTTAATTCCAAATTATCTTTAAGGCGTAAATTAAGGTTAGTTTCCGATTTATCGTGTGCTTCCAAACTCAGACTGTTAAGTTCGAGTTGTTCCTCATTGAAAACTTTTCCTTTTTCAATCAATTTTATTTTATTGAAATTTTCAGGAACAAAAACTGTTATCCGCAAGCGTTTTTTCTTGACGATTTCCATACTTGTCCAAAATTTGAGGACATTGTCTTCCACTTGAAAATGGATGATATCAAACAAATTATCGTCGGTTTCTATAATGATTTGAGGTGTATCAAAGGATTTTTGTAATTTGATTTTAAATTTTTCACCGACTTCAATGGCCGTAAAAGGTGCAACCGGAAATTTTTTGATTAAAACTTCGCGATTTCCTTTGACTTTTTGCTTTTTTTGACCTGCAACGGGTAATGTGATGATTGCCAGTAAGATAAGAAATAACTTTTTCATAATGATTTTATTTAAATAGCTATTTTATTACAAATTTAGTGTTTATTGGGTTTGATGCCGGATGTCGGGTGTCCGATGTCGGGTCTATTATTCATATTTTATTTTTTTACCACAGAGCGATGCACTGAGCCTGTCGAAGTGTTTCACAGAGTTACACACAGAGTTTCACAGAGTATTCTTTTTCAATTTTCAATTATCCCTTATCTCTTATCACTCATCCAACTTGCTACTTGCTACTTGTTCCTTGTTACTATTTCGCACTTTCCACTAATAAAACCTATACTTCCAACCCGGTCACTTCGATACAATTATGTTCGTTCCTCACAAAATCACTCAGTGACCAATATTTTGCACTTTCCACTTAATCACCCCTTATCTAAAATTGAATATTCAAATATCAAGCCAAAATCAGATTTTCAGTTCGTTAATGGCTATTAATTTTTGCAATAAATTTTCGAGTTTGTCCAAGGGCAACATATTGGCGCCGTCGGATTTGGCGGAATCCGGATCGAAATGCGTTTCGAGAAAAATACCGTCCACACCGGCAGCCATACCGGCTTTGGCAATGGTTTCTATCAGTTCGGGGCGGCCGCCGGTCACACCGCTTGCTTGATTGGGTTGTTGCAATGAATGAGTAATATCAAGTATTACGGGGGCAAATTGTTGCATCACGGGAATTCCCCTGAAATCGACTATTAAATCGCCGTATCCGAACATCGTGCCCCGTTCGGTTATCGTCACTTGTGTATTGCCCGACTGCACAACTTTATCCACGGCAAATCGCATACTTCCGGGGCTCATAAATTGTCCTTTTTTCAGGTTGACCGTTTTGCCGGTTTTGGCGGCGGCTACCACCAAATCGGTCTGTCGCACCAAAAAAGCCGGTATTTGTAATACATCGACGTAAGCGGCAGCCATAGCGGCATCGGACGGAATGTGGATGTCGGTAACAACCGGAATATTAAATGTTTCTCCGACTTTCTTGAGAATTTTCAAGGCTTTTTCATCACCGATTCCCGTAAAACTGTCCAAACGCGAACGGTTGGCTTTCTTAAAACTACCTTTAAAAATGTATGGAATTTGATATTTGTCCGACAACTTGACAATATGTTCCGCTATGCGCATCGCCATAGCTTCGCCTTCAATGGCACACGGTCCGGCTAATAAGAAAAAATGACCGGAATTTGTATGTTTTATTTTGGGAATTAAATCCAAATTCATATATTTATCCGTTTAAATGATGCAGGTATAAAAGTATGAAAAATTTGTCAATCATTCGAAAAATAATTTTAGGATTAAATTACATTGCCGCTTTGTGGCTTTTTATCGCTTTTTTGACCCCTTATTTGCCGGCGGATTTTTTTTCGTTTTTATCATTTAACAGTTTAATTTTTCCGTTTTTGGTCTTTGTCAATATTTTATTTGCTATTTATTGGTTGGTCAAACTTAAAAAGTATTTTTTTGTTTCTTTGCTTGTTTTGTTGATCAATTATGGCAATCTAAAAGCGCTTTATCAATGGAGTGGCAGGTATACGGATGACCGGGATGCCTTTTCGGTGATGAGTTACAATGTCCGGTTGTTTAATGCATATCATTGGATTAAAAGGAAAGGTATCAATGTGGATATTTCCAATTTGTTAAAAGACCAGTTTCCCGGTATTTTGTTGTTACAAGAATATAAAGAGGACCGTCAAACCGATTTTTTGCAATATCCATACAAACACATTGTTTTAAAAGGCAAAAAAAGAAAAGCGGGATTGGCCGTTTTTTCAAAATACAAAATCATCGCACAAGGCAATTTTGATTTTAAGAATACTTATAACAATGCTGTATGGGCGGATATTGTTATCAATGACGATACATTACGAATTTATAATGTGCATTTGCAATCGTATAAAATTATCAAACCTGAAAGTTTGGTTGAACAAAACAAAACGGCAGTCAGTAATAAATTGCAAAAAGTTTTTAAAGAGCAATACAACCAAGCTGTTCAAGTAGTTGAACACGCTAAAAAAAGTCCTTATCCGGTGGTGATTGGTGGTGATTTTAACAATACGGCATTTTCGGCGCCCTACCGTATTTTAAAAGATGCTAAAACGGATGCTTTTGTAGAAGCCGGAAAAGGTTTCGGCTTTACTTGGCGATACAAATGGTTGCCTTTACGCATCGATTTTATCTTACCGGACGAGAAAAATTTCCGGGTTTTGCAATTTGAAACCTTAAATCATTTCAGGTATTCGGATCATTATCCGGTTAAGGCTTTGTTGATGTTTAAAAAGTGATTATTTTTTTTAGATGTATATTACTTTCCGAAGTCTTTTATCTTATTTTTGCCTAAAATCACTCTAATGAAAGTATCCGGTATCGTTATAGCAGGTGGCAAGAGTTTAAGAATGGGGAGAGATAAGTCTGCATTGATGTATCGGAACGAAAGTTTTTTGGAGCGTGCCGTAAGTTTGTTGCAAAATTTTACCGGTGATATTATCGTCAGCTCGAATAATCAAATTACAGGCAAACCTTACAAAATTATATCTGATACCGTTCAAAATACAGGACCTATCGGCGGGCTTTATACTTGCTTAACGCATATCAAAAACGATAGAGCGCTTGTCATACCCGTAGATATGCCCTTGTTAAATGTTGATGTTTTGCAATATCTGTTGCAACAAGCGGATTTGAATAAAAAAATTTCGGTTTTGAAAGCTGGCGGTCGCTTGCAAATGCTGACGGGATTGTATCACAAAGAAATCGTTCCGCTATTGCAAAAACAGATTGAGGCAGGTGATTATAAGTTACGGAATTTATTAAAAAGTATACCATATCAAGTTGTCGATGCCGGAGATTTCAATAATTTATTCATTAATATCAATACGCCCGCAGAGTTAGAAAAACTAAATTTGAAAAATGGATAATAAGCAGCAAGATATATGGTTAAAAGCCGCAGTTATCGGCAGTATTTGGGCGAGTTTTGAGATAGTTTTCGGGAGCTTTTTTCACAGTTTACGCTTACCTTTTGCCGGAACGTTTTTGACATTCTCGTCTATCGTTCTGTTAATAGCTTTTTCTTATAAATGGCACGATAAAAATCTGTTTATCAAAGCCGGAATTATAGCCGCTTTGATGCGCTCGCTACTGCCTACTTCCATTATTTTAGGTCCTTTAATCGGTATTTTGATTGAGGCAATATTGTTTCAATTGGCACTCAACTTTTCCGGACGTCATTTTTTCAGTTTTGCCTTGGCAGGTATTTTGGCGATGTTTAGCGCTATTGTTCACAAAGTCGTCAGTATTATTTTGATTTACGGATTTGATATTGTAAAGATTTTGGAGAATTTGTATAAGGTTTTTCTGCAAGTTACTCACCTTAATTTACCTGTTAACCGTTTACTTGTTATCGTTATGGCCGCTTATGTTTTGTTAGGTTTGACAGCGGCAGTTACCGGGCAATGGACAGGAAAACGCTTGGTTGCAAATTTATCCGTTGCGAAACCGGAGAGTGAACACTTGCATTTTGATAATAAATTGTTTGATATCGGTGATTTTCATTATAATTCCCGGTATTTAATTTTACACATTGTTTTTTTGATATTTTTTCTTGCTGGATTGGAGTGGTATCCGTTGGTTTATATTGTTTTACCGGCTGTTTTTTATTTGTTGTTACTGTATAAACGTTACGGTGCATCTTTACGCCGTCTGTCCAAACCGGTGTTTTGGTTTCAATTGTTGATTATTGTTTTGATGTCGGTTTGGTTGTGGCAAGACAAAACGGCAGGTTTGTCGGTGGGATTAAAAATGGTTTTACGGGCTGTTTTGGTAGTGGCCGGTTTTACGGCTATCAGTGTGGAACTCAAAAATCCGTTGATAAAAGCTCTTTTGTACAAAAAGGGTTATTCACAATTATATGCTGTTTTGGGAATGGCTACGGCAGCGGTTCCTTTTATTTTAAAGCATATTTCCAACGACCGCAAAATACTTTTCAGACCTTTAAAAGTATTGCAAAAAACCATAGCATTGTCCGGTATTTTGCTTCAAGAGTTTAAGCGTCAAATTTTTCAACGTCATAAAATTTTTATCATATCAGGCGAAACGCGTAGCGGTAAAACAACTTTTTTGAAACAAGTCATTGCCGGTATAAAACAAAAAAATCCTTCCGTAAAAATAGGTGGAATTATTGCTCACGGTACCGATTTCAGAGGTGAACGTTACGGTTTTCACGTTGAAAATATCATTACCGGAGAGAAACAACATTTGTGTAGTCGTGATCCGGCTCATAAGGATGATATCAAAACGGGTCATTTTTATTTTTACAAATCGGGGCTCGAATTTGGCAATAAAGCTATTTTGGAAAATTTGGATTCTTTGGATATTTTAGTCATCGACGAAGTCGGTTATTTGGAACTAAAAGGTAAAGGTTGGTTTGAGGCCATTGAAAAAGCGATGACCAAACAAAAGTTGGATATGATATTCGTGGTCAGAAAAAGAATTTTGGAAAAAGTCTTAAAATTGTGGCAAAACAAACATTTTATTGTCGTTGATATTGCTAATAATAGCCCGGAATTTATTATCAATCAACTTTTGGATAGGCAGAAAAAAAATTAATTTTTCCGCAGGGTAATATTTTTTGTGAGATTTTTTGCTAATTTGCGGATACAAACCTTTGATACAATATTTTAATTGATTATGAAAATACTATCAATTTTTACCTTGATATTGAGTTTAAATTTGTCGTGTGGGAATCATAAACCGGTAAGCCGGCAAAAAGACCTTCAAAAAAAGATACACGGAGTTGTTCAAAAGAATGACAAACAAAAAACCGGTAATCAATCAGTTGAAAAATACGGATTCCGGTTTCAAATTCCGGATAATTGGCAATTGCAAACAAATGATTTTGAAACAAAGAATTTGAAAGGTGAAGTAAAAACCATTGAAACTTCTTATGTTGATAATACAAGCGGCAGCCATATCAGATTGGTATATCATCCCGGGAATTCCGGAGAGACTTTGTATCGTTATTATAGCAAAGATTCCAAGAGCAAAACTGTCAAAATCGCAGGGAAAGATGCTGTCGCAATTGATGAAACCTTGACCTTGGATGGCAAAGGGCATTTGTTACCGGAGCCGGTTACCAGGCATAAAATTTATATTCCTGCCGGCGGACAAAAAGGCGTATTGGAGATAGTTTACGATTTGCCGGCGAATGATACCATTGCGGTAGGGATTTATGAGAATTTTATCAAGTGGATTAAGCCTGTGGAGTAGTTGAGCTGTTATTTTATTAAATTTTTTTGAATGAAAAAAGCCATTTTATTGACGGTATTTTATTTTTTTGTGAAAATTTCGGTTGCACAGACCATACTCGGTATTGATGTTTCACATCATCAAGGGAATATCAATTGGCAATTGGTGGCAAATGACGGGAAAGTTTTTGCATTCTGTAAAGCTACCGAAGGCAGAACTTATCAAGACCCGCGATTTATTGCCAATATGACCGGCGGAATGAACGCCGGCATCGTTATGGGTGCTTATCATTTTGCCCGTCCGGATAACAATACGGCTATTCAAGACGCCGATAATTTTCTAGCAACAGCAAGCAATTATATAGGTAGTGGTTTTTTACCGCCTGTTTTGGATTTGGAAGATCCCAATTCGTCAACGCATTTGGATCAACTGTTTACTTCGTCGCAATTGACGGCTTGGGTACAAGCTTGGCTTGACAGGATTGAAAATCAAACAGGTGTTAAACCTATTTTGTATTTAAGTTCGCATTATGCTTATTATTTGAGTACTTCACTTACGTCTTACGGTTTGTGGATAGCCAAACCGGGTACTTCGCCAACAACTCCACCGAACAATACCGGTAATTGGAACGATTGGTTGTTCAAACAATATTCTTGGAACGGCAGTGTTAACGGAATATCCGGTAATGTCGATTTGGATGTTTTTCACGGCACTAATTCCGATTTTAATGCTTTGGTCAGTGTGCAGGAAGATGAAAGCCCGGATTTTTCATTTTATCCGAATCCGGTTTATAATTATCTATACATAAAATCCAAAAGTACTTCTCATCCGGTTTCGGTTAAGATTTTTGATTTGAACGGCCGTTTGCTCAAACGGTTGGACGGTAGAGTTTCAAAAATAGATGCAGGTGGGCTGTCAAACGGTATTTATTTGTTGCAAGTTGTTTTTGATAACGGCAAGCGTGCTACGGCAAGACTTGTAAAATTGTAATTGTGAATTAAAAATTGTATTTTTTTATTTTACATTTCAACATTTTATGAACTTTATAAATATTTACTAAAAAAAAATCCCTTCCACAAGCGGAAGGGATTTTTGGTTTATCCGAGATAAGATTTTAAGATTTTACTTCTCGATGTATGTTTGAGCCTGCGAATAGCTTTTTCTTTGATTTGTCGTACACGTTCTCGGGTTAAATCGAAAGTTTCACCGATTTCTTCCAAGGTCATCATGTGGTTACCGTTCAATCCGAAATATAATCTGATAACATCGGCTTCACGGGGTGTTAACGTGTTTAAAGCACGTTCTATTTCGGTTCGTAAAGATTCCAGCATTAAAGTTTTATCGGGACTGGGTGATTCACCGGAACGCAAAACATCGTATAAATTGGATTCTTCACCTTCTACCAACGGTGCATCCATCGAAACGTGACGTCCGGCATTTTTGAGTGAAATTTTGACGTCATTGATAGACATATCCAATGCTTTTGCCAATTCTTCGGGTGAAGGCGGACGTTCGTTTTCTTGCTCCAATTTGGCATACATCTTATTGATTTTGTTGATTGACCCGATTTTGTTCAAAGGTAAACGAACAATACGGGATTGTTCTGCCAATGCTTGCAAAATGGATTGGCGTATCCACCAAACGGCATAAGAAATAAACTTAAAACCGCGTGTTTCATCAAAACGTTTAGCGGCTTTTATCAATCCCAAATTACCTTCATTAATCAAGTCGGGGAGTGATAAACCTTGATTTTGATATTGTTTGGCGACGGAAACGACAAAACGCAAATTGGCTTTTACCAATTTTTCCAAGGCTTTTTTATCTCCGGCTTTGATACGTTGTGCCAATTCCACTTCTTCATCGGCGGTTATCAAATCAACCTTACCGATTTCTTGCAAATACTTGTCTAACGAAGCGGTTTCTCTGTTGGTAACTTGTTTGGTAATTTTAAGTTGTCTCATAATATTACTGGGATTTTATTGTTTGGTGTTCACCTACTATTACGCAATATTTTGAAAAAGGTTACAAAAAAAATTAAAGTTTTGTAATTTTACGGGAAATGCATACCGGTATGACTGCCAATTCCAAGAAATTAGTTTTTTTAGTTTTTTTATTACTGATAACAATTATCATTAATTTGAGTTTAGGTTCCGTTATATTACCTTTTGATGTATGGCGCCGTCTTTGGCACGGGCAAGAATTGGCTCCCGGTGTATATCAAATTTTATTATACCGTTTGGCCAAACTTTTGACGGTGGTGATTACCGGTATTTCACTGGGTGTCAGCGGTTTGATTTTGCAAGGTGTTTTTCGCAATCCCATAGCCGGTCCTTATGTTTTGGGAACCAGTGCCGCTGGCGGATTAGGTGTTGCATTTTTGATTTTAGGAGGTACCATTTTCGGATTTGAACCGTCCGGCAGTGCCGGTATTGTAATAGCAGCGGCAACCGGAAGTGTATTGAGTTTATTGGGAATTATTATTTTATATCGCCGGCTCAAATCACCCGTTAATCTGTTGATAGCCGGTTTGATGCTGGGTATCTTTTCAGGTGCTTTAATCAATATTTTGAGTTTCTTTACACAAGCGGAAGCTTTGCAAAAGTTTGTTTTTTGGGGTATGGGCAATTTGGGGAATCAATCTTGGGAACATATTACGGTTATGGCTGTTTTTACCGTTCCGGCTGTTCTGTCCGGATTGTTTTTTATTAAGCCGTTGAATGCTATGTTATTGGGAGAAAATTATGCCAAATCATTGGGTGTCAATGTGTATCGTTCCAATATGATTTTAATTGTTATAAGCGGTATTTTGACAGGTGTTGTTACGGCTTTTGCCGGACCGGTTGCTTTTGTCGGATTGGCGGTGCCACACATAGCACGCTTGTTTTTTAAGACACATTTACACCAAGTTTTGTTCCCGGCGGTCATCTTAACCGGTGCCGTTTTACTATTGATATGTGATACCATTGCACAAGTGCCGGGCAGTGTTTTGACATTGCCGGTCAACAGTATTACCGCACTTTTCGGCGCACCGATGTTGGTTTATTTGATATTAAAAAAGTCATAGAATTTGATACTTAAAATTTGTAAATTAGCTAAACTATTTAATACTTGACAATCCAAAAATTGCAACAATGAAACGAACTTGAATTTTTTTAATCATAAAATACACACAAGGTTATGATTAAAATAAATTCATGAGAGTTACTGAATGTATTATAAATTTTTATTATTTTTTTACAAAATAAAAATTTTAAACTGATGAAAATATTAAAAGAAATTTGGAGTTTTAAACGGATGTTATTTTTGTTGGCTCCGGTATTTGCGGCATTGTTCATTTTATATCCCGGTATTTTGGACAAAGATAAGCCCGTTATCGCGTATATGGCGGGTGTGGCTATATTGATGGCTATTTGGTGGATGACGGAAATATTACCTTTGGGTGTTACGGCATTGATTCCGGTTGCGTTGTTTCCGATACTGGGAATTATGAATGGGAAGGCGGTTTCGGAGGTTTATTTTAATCACCTGATTTTTTTGTTTATTGGCGGATTTTTGATTGCGCTGGCCATGGAAAAATGGCATTTGCACAGGCGTATTGCTTTAAGGTTGTTACTATGGATTGGTTTGAGTCCTGCCCGTATTTTGATAGGTTTTATGCTGACAACGGCTTTCTTGTCCATGTGGATTTCCAATACGGCAACGACCATGATGATGGTGCCTATTTTGCTATCAATTGTAGCAAAAATGGAAGAAATAAAAGGCAAGCAAAATGTGCAACAAATGGAAAAAGGTTTATTGTTGGGGATTGCTTATGCGGCTTCTATTGGTGGAATTGCTACTTTGATAGGAACTCCCCCAAATCTTTCATTTACCAGAATTTTTAAAATTTATTTTCCGCAAGCACCGGATATTTCTTTTGCTCAATGGCTGTTTTTTGCGTTTCCTTTGTCCGTATTATTGTTGGTATTGGCGTTTTTATATTTGTATGCCACATTTTTTAGAAAAGGGAACACCAGCTTTAATGTTGGTAAAGAAGTGATTGACAAAGAGTTCCGTTTGCTTGGCACAATGCAATATGAAGAACGTTGGATTTTATTTTTGTTCGTCAGTTTGGCTTTCTTGTGGTTGTTCAGACGGCCTATTCACATAGGAGATTTTACGATTCCGGGTTGGTCACAATTGTTTGCGCATCCCAAGTGGATAACGGATGGTAATATTGCTATTTTTATAGGGGTCTTATTGTTTATTATTCCGGCAAAAAACCGCGAAAAATCAAAATATTTAATGGATTGGCGAACAGCCGAGCGTATTCCGTGGAATATCATTTTGTTGTTTGGCGGTGGTTTTGCATTGGCAGCCGGTTTCAAAGAATCCGGTTTGTCTGCATTTATAGGTGAGAGTTTAACCGGATTAAAAGATATACCGCCCATTTTTATTTTGTTGATTATTGTGACGACTATTACTTTTTTGACGGAATTGACTTCCAATACAGCTACGGTTGAAACCTTTTTACCCATCTTGGCGGCTTTGGCTGTTGCCATACAGATCAATCCGTTGTTTTTGATGGTGCCGGCGACCATTGCGGCGTCATTTGCTTTCATGTTGCCGGTAGCAACACCGCCCAATGCCATAGTTTTCGGTAGTAAACGCTTGAATATTCAAGATATGGTGAAATCCGGTTTTTGGTTGAATTTGATTGGTATTGCCGTTTTGACTTTAGTGGCTTATTTTTATATGACTTGGGTTTTTGATATTGATTTGAACCAACTGCCGGATTGGGTGCAATAAAAAACCGCCCAGAATCCGGGCGGCTTGTAAAAC
>JALWFE010000105.1 GCA_027039975.1 Flavobacteriales bacterium | reverse complement strand
AAAGTATTGGAATGGGATTATGAAAGCATCTTTTCAAAAACCGTATTGGATGAAATCACATTTGAAGAAAATTTTTTGCCGGTCTTAAAACAACAAGTTAAAGAACTGAATTACCTCGATTTTAAAGATTTAAAAGTTGATATCATCGGTGCCATATACAATACGTTAATTGACAATCAGGAACAACACGACCGGGGACAACATTTTACCAATACCAACGAAGTTGATATCGTAAACGGATTTTGTATCGATGAAAAAACGGAAACGGTCATTGATACCGGTTGCGGTGCCGGAACTTTTTTGGTTAGGGCTTATAAATTTTTACAGCATTTTCATCCGCAAAAAACACACGAACAACTCCTCGAACAAATTTGGGGCATAGAAATAGCTCCTTTTCCGGTCTTTTTATCTACTATGAATTTATGTTTACTCAATATTAAATCCATTGATAATTACCCGATTATAATTAATAAGGATTTTTGTGAAGTGCATTCCGATAATTTCTTTAAAAGGAAATTTAAAAATCAAACAAGATTACACAAAGTTAGAAATTTTCAAGGCAGGGAAGCCGAAGTCAAATTACCCGATTTTGATGCTTGTGTCGGCAATCCGCCTTATATCAGACAAGAATTGATAGAAGACAAAAAATGCTGGCTCGATAATGTTGAAAAAGAATGGCATATCAAAAAAATTGACCGCAAAAGTGATTTGTATGTCTATTATTTGATGCACACGGCAAGTTTGTTAAAAGAAGGTAAAAGACTCGGTTACGTCATCAGCAGTTCGTGGTTGGACGTCGGTTTTGGTAAAGATTTGCAGGCATTTTTGTTGCAACATTTTAAAATTATTGCAATCATCGAACACCAAAACAAACGTAGTTTTGAAACCGCCAGTATCAATACCGTCATTCTGATTATTGAAAAATGTGCAGACGAAGACAAGCGAAATGCTAATCTCGTTAAGTTTGTTAGAGTTTTTGAAGATTACAGTCATTTTATCGGCAAAACCGACGATACCGATAGAATAGAAAAAGTTTTGGATTTTACCCGGAAAATAGAAAACACCCGAAACGATGTCAAAAACGATGACTATCTTATTTTGGTTAAAAAACAAGCCGAACTCTTTGCTGAAAATTTTGTGGGTGGCAAATTTGTAAACGGACACTGGGGCGCCAAATATTTAAGAGACCCCGGTATCTACAAAAAAATTACCGGACAAGGAAAAGATAAATTATTCAAATTATCGGAATTTTGTAATGTCACAAGGGGATTTACAACCGGAGCAAATGATTTCTTCTACGTCAGAGATGACACCGGAATGGTTCAAAAATTAACGGATGAAGATTTTAAGATGTATTTCGGTTTTCCGCGTGCCAACAGTTATATCAATTGGAAAAACAACGGTTGGTATTATTCCAATCTTACCAAACGGCATTACTTGATAGAACGGCGTTTTGTCAAACCCTTGTTTAAAAGCCAGAGAGAAGCTGTAAAACTGGATGTCGATATTAACAATCTCGCTTCTAATGTGATAATGTGCAGTGACAGTAAAGATAAACTGGTAAAATTTAAAAATTATATCCTAAAATACATCTTGGATGCCGAAAGCAGAGATGTCCACAAAAGACCGACCTGTCAATCGCGCGACCCTTGGTATAACTTGAAAAATGCCGCCGTAACGGGCGACTTTATTTTTCCTTCCAAAATAGGCGAAAAATACAGATTGATAGACAACAGAACCGCCAAAGTTTATTGCGACAAAGTGAATTATGCCATTGAAGTCAAAGAAAAATACAGGGAATACGCCGATTATCTTTTTCTCATCTTAAACAGCATTTTTTTCAGATATTTTATCGATTTGTTTTCAAGGCAATTGACAGGCAGTCAAACATTGAGTGA
Organism: Flavobacteriales bacterium; assembly: GCA_027039975.1. Classification (GTDB taxonomy): domain Bacteria; phylum Bacteroidota; class Bacteroidia; order Flavobacteriales; family Flavobacteriaceae; genus WGBX01. Next base: position 6,090 of record JALWFE010000105.1, on the reverse strand, counting down.
CGTTGATGTCAATGTTGTAGAAAACACGTTGATTATCAACCCCGAACTCTTAAAACCTTATGACAAAGAATTGAGAGAAATTTACTTATCGTTAAAATCAAGGGAACAAGGCGGTATTTTTGACGAAATCAAGCAAAAAGACAAAAGAAAACTGGATACCATTCTATTTAAAATTCTCGGATTAACGGAAAAAGATGTCGATGATTTATACCAAGCCGCCGCAAAATATGTCAAAGACAGAGCGGAAAAATCCGCATCGATGAAAACTACAAAAACCAAACAAAAACTAACTTATGACGAAACTTTGAAATTAATCAAAGACCGGTTTAGTGACATTAGAAAGTATAAAGAATTGATAAAAGGGACGGAAACAAGAAAAATCAAAATACCGAAATGGAAGGCGAAATATCCGAAAGATTTACAATCAGAAGATCTTTTCGGGCTTTATAGTGTTTCTTTTGTCGAAGGAAACAAATCCAAAAAAATTACATTTGACAGTTTGGAACAATTACGGTTATTCAAATTTTTAAATGAAGATTTGGATTTAAAAGACAAACAACTCTTGCTGCCAATAGACAGAGATGAATGTGAAAACATATTGCAACTACTCAAAAGGGAATATCACGAAAACATAAATCTGATAAAAAATCTCATCAAAACATACAGAAGCAAAGCCGACCCGGTTAGTATTTACAGGGATTTGTTGATGAGTTAAGAACACAAGCAATCCGGATCAGGGCAAACGCACTATAAAAAATTAAAATATTTCTTTTAGCCCCGTAGGGGCATCCTGTTTGTAGTAGAATATAATGCCATCACAACACAATAAAACCCCTTCGGGGTGACCTAATGAAATTATCAATAACGCATGTTATAGGTCGCTCCTACGGAGCTATTTGTTATCATTAACTTGTCTTGCTACAAACGGTATGCTCCTACGGAGCTGATATTAAGGAGTTTGCAAATCATTACAATTTTATTAAACTAACATTTTATGAAATTCTCAAATAATTATGGTGCGTCTGCCCTGAAACTTTTAGCTTTTTATATTCAACTTTTAACTAACTTCCGTATTTTTGTAATCTAAATAAATAACAAATGATAAAATTTTTACACGGCTCTTGGGCATATTTAGTTATCTTGATGTATATTATTACATTAGGAACTTATTTTTTTGTGTTTGTTAAGAACAAAATTTTTGATTATTCCAAGGAATTCCGTTTGGCAAGTTTTACCCTTATTGTTTTTACCATTCAAATTTTATTGGGATTAGCCACGTGGTTTACTTCACATTATTTTGAGGGTATCCGAAACGGACAAATGGGTGTTTATATGAAAAATGCTACTGATCGTTTGTTGGTTTTGGAACATCCCGTGATGATGCTTATAGCTTGGCTGTTAACTTTTTACGGATTTAACAGGATGAGAAAAGCCATGTCGTCCAAAAAGAAATATATGGCTGTTATCATTACCTACGGTATAGCGTTTTTGTTGATTTTAGGACGTATCCCTTGGCACAACTGGATGAAATAAATTGATAATTAAAAATTGATAATGTAGAATGGAGACATTCCAGGTAATCACAGGAATCACTCAATGACCTGTTAAATCGCAAATCTGACACTTCGACAAGCTCAGTGACCGCACTTCGACAAGCTCAGTGACCAAATCGCAAATCTGAAATCAATAAATGTTTCTGTCCGTAATTATCTGCACATACAATCGCGACCAACATATCCGTCGGGCTTTGGAAAGCTTGGTGCGGCAAGATTTTGAACGTTCCGCTTATGAAATTATTGTAGTGGATAACAATTCTACCGACAATACTTCCGGAATTATATACCGGTTTAAACAGGAGCATCCGGAATATAATATTATTTTGACCGTGGAAAAACGGCAAGGCTTGTCTTATGCCCGTAACAAAGGTCTGACATTGGCAAAAGGTAAATATGTTTCATATATTGACGATGACGGTATTGCCCGTGAAGACTATGTCAGTCAAATCAAACATTATACAGAACAATTTCAAGACGATGTGGCTTTTGGCGGAAAAGTTTTACCAAGATATGAAAATGGAAAAGAACCGGCTTGGATGAGCAAGTATATCGAACGGATTATTTCCATAGTTGATTTAGGTGATAAAATTAAAGTTTTAAAAAAAACTTATCCGGTCGGTTGTAATATGTTTTTTAAAAAAGAAGCTTTGATAAAAATAGGCGGTTTTAATACTGCCATAAAACTGCGTTCGGATGACAAATATGTCTTTTTAAAATTCCGCGAAACCGGACACCGGATTTTATACTTGCCCGGTGTTGTGGTGTGGCATTTTATCGATGATTATCGTACAACTTTGGATTATATCAAAAAAATCAGCCGGCTTAACGGGGAAGGCGAGCGTAATCGTATCGCTACATTAGAACGAAAACGGCATATTACTTTCTTGTTACGTTTATGGGATTACGTTTGGAAATTGGGTGCTTCAATTGTTTTATGGTTATTGTATGCTTTAAAAGGACAAAGTATTAAAGGCAAAGCGTTGTTTTTATCGGTTAGGAATGCTTTGCAAGGTTACTTGGCAAAACAAAAATAAAAAAGATGAAATTGTTATCTCTCTCTCTCGAAATATCAACTTATTTGTTTACTACATAAACCCCTAACAAAATAATAATGCCGGCAAAAATTTGCAACAATGAAATATGTTCGCCGTCCCAAAGCCCCCACAAAACGGCGACCAACGGAATGGTATAAGTCACCGATGATACAAAAACCGGTGAAGCTATTTTGAGCATTTTATTGAAATAAATCATAGCCAGTGCCGTCCCGAGAATAGCCAAAATCACAACGTAGAGCAAAGATTTTGAAACCGGCGGATGAACAAAATCCGTTTGAAAAAAGCCTGTCAAATATAAAACGATTAATGACGGTAATATCACCCAAGCAAAATTTCCGACGGCTATGCTCATCGTGTCTAATTCTGCGAGGTGCAATTTGATTACATTGACATTAATAGCATAACCGATAGTAGCCGCCAAGACCAATAGCGCATACCAATAATTGGATTCAGGATGCGATTGGGCTCCTGCACCTACCAGTAAAACCGTCCCGATAATCCCAATGATAATGCCGGCAACCTGCCGCTTGCTGAACAAATAATGAAAGAAAAAATAACCGATTAATAAGGTATTGAGCGGCGTAAAAGAATTTAATATCGCAACAATTCCGCTATCAATGTGTTGGATGGCAAACGTAAACAAAAAAGTAGGTATAAATGTGCCTGCCAAAGCAATAAAAAACAAGATACGCCATTGCCGTAAATTAATCTTTTTCAAACTTTTATAACCTGTTATCAGCAAAAACAAACCGGCGATAATCATCCGCAACGCCCCCACTTGCACCGCTGTCAAATGCAACATCGCCAGCTTCATCAAGATAAACGAACTACCCCATACCAGTGATAAGCCGGCAAATATAACCCATTTCAATTGTTGATTACTCATACGTTAAAAAATGCCGGTTTTAAATAATACTTGCACATCAGGGTCAATAATCAATTGATAAGAATTGACATCAAAATTTTTCGGTAAACGTAGCACTTCATCTTGTTCCTGCTTGTTTATTTTGAGCACAAAATCCGTTTGACCGCCTTGCCATTTGATCCGGACAGGTAATTTTAATTGATAAATTTTACCTTTTTGCCTAACATGAATCCGGAGCAAAGAATTTTTTATATCAATCTTGTCTGTAATTTTCAGAAACGGCACTCCGGGGCGATAAAGCCATTGGTCGAAAAAGAATTTGAGATTTTCGCCGGAAATTTTTTCCGCCAAAGCGATAAAATCCTCTGTCCCGGCATTTTTAAGCCGGTAAGTTTGATAAAATTCCCGTAACAGCCGGATAAATTTTTCATCCCCAATTCTTTGATGCAACATATACAAAACCCACGCCCCTTTTTCATACGAATTGGGATTGAGCAAGCGGAACAAATTATCGGTTTCGTCATAAACCACCGGCCGTCGTTTGATTAAATTGTAACGAATAATTTTTTGACGTTCCATTTTCATCCGTTCTATAAATCTTTGTTTACCGTAACGGTGTTTCAAATACAGGTCGGTCAGGTATGTAGCAAAACCTTCGCTCAACCAGATATCCCTCCAGTTTTTTTCGGTTACGGTATTGCCAAACCATTGATGTGCTACTTCGTGGGCTACCAAATTTTCGACCGATTTGGTACCGTCAACACTGTTTTCCATATAAAAAATATTCCCGGCATTTTCCATACCGCCAAAACGGGTATTGGATTGTACATTGGCCAGTTTTTGATAAACATAAGGTCCTATTAAGCTGTCGTAAAATTGCAGTGCCGTTATTGAGCATTTATAATCGTCAAAGCCTGATACGGGACTATCGGCATAAATCCAACTACTCACAGGCACACTGTTTCGATGCAGTTTCAAATTACCAAAATATTTGATACTGAAATCCGCTGCCGCAAAAACCATGACTTTGGTAGGAATAGGCACGTTTGTTTGATAATGATAGATAAAATTTTGACCGGCATTAATCTTTTGTCCCAAGCGTCCCGATGCCACCACATCATAATGTTTAGGAGTAGTTACCACCCACGATACAACGGCTTTATCCGAAGGGTGGTCAATTACCGGTAACCAATATTGTGCCCGGTTAGGCCAATTATCACCGAAAAAAGTTCGCTTACCGTATTTGTTGTGACGGATGTATAAACCATCTTGAGGTTTGCCGTTGTAAGTTATGATGATTTGTAAACTGTCATTGTCGGAATTTTTAGAAAAAAACACGAATAGACTATCATTTAAATGCTTGTATTTCAACGGATTTTTACGATTGTCCGTTACCGACAAAACTTGCATGCCATAGCCTGACTTGTCACGATTTTTTAAGTTAAGAACCACTTGTTTTACCGGTTTTTTTCGTTTTAAGCTTATCGATGTTTTGCCTTCAATGTAGTCAGTCGTATCATTGATTCGGATATGAAAATCATACCGTAAAATATCTATTTTATCCAATTGATTATTTGCAAATTGACCGGAGGTGTAAAAAATGCCTGTAAAACAAAGAAATATAACTAATTTATTCATTTTCAGTTAAATTTAAACGTTCAAAAGCATCTATAAAAGAGCCTTTTGTGATGTTGTAAATTTTGACGTGCCGTTGTTTGGCATATTCGTTTATATCGAAATAAGCTTTAAAACTCAACATAAATTTGTGTAAAATTTCGTGTAAACGGCGACGGTTTTTACCCATTTTTTTCATCACATCGGGGCGGGCGGTTCGGGCATCGTAAAAGTGGCGTTGGGTTAGATAGACCGTATTGTCATCTGCAACAAATAATTCACCTAGCCACGAGTGGTCGGCGCCGGCAATATATATTTTTTTAAAGCCCATATTGATTCCTGCCATAAGCGAAGGAATTAACACATTGTGTGGGCGTGGCATACCACATTGATACCGGTAACAAAAAAAACGGAAATGTTTAAAACCTTCAACAGGGGTCGGATTGATATAATGTAACCGGATATGAGGATTTTGACGGGCTATGCTTTGCCATTTTTCCGATTTTTTTGCGCCTGTCCCTAAAATAAGATGCATTGGCCAAGAGGTTTTTTCAATCAAATTGTCAATCAGACGGTTACGGCGTTTCAATACATCGTCATCGACATCTTCTATCCAAAATTCCGGTACATTTATCATATAATATTCCGGTTTTACAGCCGTAAAAATTTCCGTACCGGCAAAATGATTGACAGCCAAACGGGCTTTACCGTTTAAAAAATTTTTATGCCGTTTTAAAAAATCGTTTAAGGAAGGACCGTTGCCTAAAATGACCAGTTCATCGGATACGGCTTGTGGCAAATGTACAGGTTTGCTCAATAGAAACACTTTAAATAATGTAACGGCAGACAAAACCGTATTGTGCAAAAAATCTTGTATTAACAATAAAAATTTCACCTGTTTATTTTTTATTTTAACATTATGGTCAGATGTAACCTTTGATGATTAAAATAATCATTTCGTTGAGTGTTTAATGATTATTTTAATCATGTCGGTTTCATT
>JALWFE010000104.1 GCA_027039975.1 Flavobacteriales bacterium | reverse complement strand
TGTCATGTCTTATTTATAACACTATAAAGATACTGAAAATCAGGGAAATAACCTGAGCATTATGCTACATTTTTTTATTTTTTTTATGCTAAATACTCTTATTTTATTAGGTGCGAAACTTTAATAAGATTATAAAAAAGATATTGTCTTTTAATCAAACTTGATTAAATTTGCGTCTTAATTAAATTTAGTATATTGCGGTAACAAACAATGTGTATGAAAAAACAAATTCAAAATATTGCTGTAATGACCTCCGGAGGAGATGCACCGGGTATGAATGCCGCTATCAGGGCGGTTATTCGCACAGCGGTTTTTTACAAATTAGATCCGTACGGTATTTACAGAGGCTATGAAGGTTTGATAGAAGGTGATATTGAAAGATTTACTGCCCGCAAAGTCAGTAATATCATCAACCGGGGTGGTACTATTCTCAAAACCGCCCGTTCCGAAGAATTTAAAACGGTAGAAGGACGTAAAAAAGCTTACGAGCAACTGAAAAAATACAACATTGATGCTTTAATTGTTATTGGTGGTGACGGCTCTTTCACCGGAGCTAAAATTTTTTCAGATGAATTTGATATTCCTGTCGTAGGGGTACCCGGGACTATCGATAACGATATTTTTGGAACGGATTTTACCATTGGCTTTGATACAGCCAGTAATACGGCGACAGATGCCATTGATAAAATCCGGGATACCGCCAGCTCTCATAACCGCTTGTTTTTTATAGAAGTTATGGGACGCAATGCAGGTTTTTTGGCCCTGTATAGTGGTATTGCCGGTGGTGCCGAAGAAATTTTAATACCCGAAGAAAATATCGGGATTGACAAGCTGGTAGAATCTTTACGGCGTAGTAAACGTGCCGGAAAAACCAGTAGTATCGTGGTGGTAGCCGAAGGAGACAAAACCGGAAAAAATGTTTTTGAATTGGCTAAATATGTAGATGAAAATTTGAAAGAATATGAATCGCGTGTCGTTATTGTCGGCCATATCCAAAGAGGAGGTTCGCCTACTACATTTGACAGAGTCTTGGCAAGCCGTTTAGGTGTAAAAGCCGTAGAAGCCGTTTTGGACGGACAAAACAAAATAATGGTAGGCATAAAAAATAATAAAGTGGCATATACGCCACTCAAAGATGCTATCGGTTTGAACAGAACAATTAACAAAGAATTACTCAATATCAGTGATATATTGACAACTTAGATTTTAAACAAAAATTAAAAAACCAAAAATTATGAGCGTAACAAAAATTGGGATAAACGGATTTGGCCGTATCGGTCGTTTGGCTTTTAGAGCGGCTATGAAAAATCCGAAAATTGAAGTCGTTGCTATCAACGATTTATTAGACACGGACTATTTGGCATATTTGCTCAAATACGATTCTGTTCACGGCAGATTTGACGGAGATGTTTCCGTTGACGGTGATTATATGGTGGTAAACGGCAAAAAAATACGTGTTACCAAAGAACGTGACCCCGAAAATATCAACTGGGGGGCAGTAGATGTGGATTTTGTTGTGGAATCAACCGGATTTTTTACCGATAAAACATTAGCCGAAAAACATTTAAAAGCCGGTGCTAAAAAAGTCATTATTTCTGCACCGTCAAAAGATGCCCCTATGTTTGTCAAGGGTGTTAATCATACTGAACTGACAAAAGATATCAAAGTATTTTCAAATGCTTCTTGTACGACAAACTGTTTGGCACCGGTATCCAAAGTTTTGCACGACAATTTTGGTATTGTAGAAGGTTTGATGACCACTATTCACGCCGCTACTTCCACTCAAAAAGTAATCGATGCGCCTTCAAAAAATTGGCGTCGCGGGCGTGCTGCCATCAACAATATTATCCCTACTTCAACCGGCGCTGCCAAAGCGGTAGGTAAAGTAATACCCGAATTAAACGGTAAATTGACAGGTATGGCGTTCCGTGTCCCTACTGCCGATGTTTCTGTAGTGGATTTAACCGTCAAATTAGCCAAACCGACCACTTACGAAGCTATTGTCGATGCGATGAAAAAAGCCGCTGACGGTCCTATGAAAGGTGTATTGCAAGTGGTGGAAGATGAAGTGGTATCACAAGATTTTGTCAGTGAAACACACACCTCGTCTTTGGATGTAAAAGCTGGTATCGCTTTGTCTGATACTTTCTTTAAAATCATCAGTTGGTATGACAACGAATTCGGTTACGCTACCAAAGTGATTGAAATGATTGAGTATGCTTCAAGTTTATAATAAATCTTAATAACAATTTAAAAAAAAAAGGGTTTTGCAGAGCAAAGCCCTTTTTTATTTTCCTGTTTTTTTCCGTAACTTTGAAGCAAATTAACTTTAAATTATTATTTATGAAACAAAGAGTGGTTATATTTGAAGCAGAAGGCGGTTCTGACAAATGGTTGGACGGATACCGTAAAGATACTATACCAATTGCGAATGCTTTACGCGAACGTGGTTGGGATGTGGATATTTTAAAATTCAGAGACGAATGGGCGGATAAAATCTATGATTATGCCAAAGAGCGTTACGATGCTTATATTACAAGGGTAAATCCCGGGACAATTCCTTCCGGTGAAAAAATATTTTTTGATACGTTACGCAGATTATCCGATGCCGGATTGGAAGGCTTTTCACATCCCGATGTGATGCGTGATTTAGGTGCCAAAGATGCTTTGGTTAAGTTAGTCGGAACAGGTTTGGTACCGGAAGATACTTATGCTTATTATACGGTTGAAGAATTTAAAAGCACATTTCCAAGAAGCATTTCTTACGGTGAACGTGTTTTGAAACAAAATCGCGGTTCGACAGGTGAAGGTATTTGGCGGGTACAAATAGCGGATGATAGAGATTACAAACCCGGGGATGTTTTGCCACTTGATACCAAGCTCAAACTTACAGAAGCGAAAGATAATCACGTGGAATACCGCACTTTGGAAGATTTTATGGAATTTGCCACGCAATATATAGAGGGTGATAACGGTATGTTAGTCGATATGCGTTTTATGCCCCGAATCAAAGAAGGGGAAATCCGGATTTTAATGGTCGGTGAAGAACCGATTTTCGTTGTTCATAAAAAACCGGCAGAAGGTGCCGATGCTTTTTCGGCAACTTTATTCTCGGGCGCCAAATATACTTATGACCGGCCGGAAGAGTGGAAAGAACTGGTTGATATGTTTATCAGCCGTTTACCGGAAATTATGTCCAAACTCGGCAACCACGACGCACCGCTTATTTGGACCGCCGATTTTATGCTCGACTGGGATGAAAACGGAAATGATACTTATGTTCTCGGTGAAATTAACAATTCTTGTGTCGGTTTTACCAGCCACCTCAATCAAGGTATTCAAGATAAAATCGCTGATAGGGTTATAGAATTGGTTAGTAAGAAAAAAGCTTAATGCGAAAAAAAAAATATGTATGAATAAAATCAAATTTCTCTTCATTATATTGATAAGTTTGCAATTGGCTTCTTGTGCCGAACTGCAACAGGTTATGGAACAGCTACCGCAACAAGACGGGTTAGGCAATGAACAGATTGCAGCCGGGCTGAAAGAAGCTTTGAAAAAAGGGATTGACAAAGAAGTAACCAAATTAATGGCTACTGATGGATTTTATAAGGATCAAATGGTTAAAATTTTGTTACCCGAAGAATTGCAAAAAGTGGATAAAACATTGCGAGATATGGGGTTGGAACAATTGGCCGATGAAGGTTTGAAATTACTCAACAGAGCCGCATCGGATGCTGTTAAAGAAGCAAAACCGGTATTTGTCGATGCCATTACCTCAATGACTTTTGAAGATGCTAAAAATATTTTGTTTGGCAACCGCACAGCAGCTACTGAATATTTGAAGCAAAAAACCGAAAACCGGTTGTATCAAAAATTTAAACCGCAGGTACAAAACTCCTTACACAAAGTTAATGCGGATAAAGTTTGGTCAAATATTATTACGACATATAATCAGATTCCGTTTGTGCAAAAAGTCAATCCCGATTTGACGGATTATGTAACCCGTAAAGCTTTGGAAGGGGTTTTTAAAAAAGTGGCGGTTGAAGAACAAAAAATCAGAACGGATATCAATGAACGCACTTCCGATTTGTTAAAAAAAGTCTTTGCTTTGCAAGATAATCGTTAATGATATTTGTGATTAAAAAAGAACAGCCCGTTTTAAAATGAAGCGGGCTGTTTTAGTCTGTCAGTTCCAATTTTTAACTTGATTTTTTTACCAAATCCCTAACCGGTTGGTTTAGAATTAAATCAATATAAAGATTGATATTGTCTTTTAAGTCTTTACGATGGGTGATAAAGTCCAAAAATCCGTGTTCCAATAAAAATTCGGAACGCTGAAAACCTTCCGGTAAATCTTTACCGGTGGTATCTCTAATAACACGGGGTCCAGCAAAACCGATAAGAGCACCGGGTTCGGCAATATTGATGTCACCCAGCATGGCAAAAGAGGCAGTAGTACCTCCGGTAGTCGGATCCGTTAAAACAGAGATATAAGGCACTTTAGCTTTGCCCATACGGGCAATAGCAGCCGATGTCTTGACTAATTGCATTAATGAAATAGCCGCTTCTTGCATACGGGCACCACCGGATTTTGAAATCATTACCATAGGTATTTTGTGTTCGGTGGCATAATCCATCGCACGGGCTATTTTTTCACCGACAACCGACCCCATAGAACCGCCGATAAAAGCAAAATCCATCGCCGCTACAACCAAATCTTTTCCTTTTGACTTGCCGACGGCAACCCTTACAGCATCATTTAATTTGGTTTTTTTATAAGCTTCCTTCAAACGGTCGGTGTATTTTTTAGTGTCTTCAAATTTGAGCGGGTCTTTGGATTTCATATCTTTCCAAAGTTCTTCGTATTTACCGTCATCAAATAAAATTTGAAAATATTCTTCACTTCCGATCCGCATGTGATAATCGTCTTCGGGGCTTACATATAAATTTTCAATCAAAACATCTTTATCTACAATTTTTCCGGAAGGTGTTTTATACCAAAGCCCTTTTGGAATATCCTTTTTTTCTGATGTTGGCGTAACAATTCCTTTAATTTTTCTTTTAAACCAAGACATAGTGTTGTTTTTATTGTTTAGTATTGATTATTATTTTTCAATAATAACCGTATTGACATTGTTTAAATCTTCAAAAGCTTGTGACAAGCGTTTTTTGAACGATAGTTCTGCTTCGCGTAACCATTTACGCGGGTCGTAATATTTTTTATTGGGTAAATCAGCTCCTTCGGGATTGCCTATTTGTGTTTTCAAATAGTCTTTGTATTTGTCAAAATATTCACGAACACCGGATGTAAAGGCAAATTGTGTATCGGTATCGATATTCATTTTAATTACACCGTAACTGATAGCATCTTTGATATCTTGCAATTCCGAACCACTGCCACCATGGAATACAAAGTTGACTGGTAAATCGTCGTTCAAATTGAATTTATCTTTGATAAATTTTTGTGAATTTTTAAGAATTTCAGGGCGTAATACTACATTTCCCGGTTTGTAAACACCGTGAACATTGCCAAAAGAAGCGGCAATGGTAAAGAATGAACTGATTTGTCTCAATTCGTCAAAAGCATAAGCCACTTCATCAGGTTGTGTATAAAGTCGTGCATTATCAACATCGGTATTGTCCACACCGTCTTCTTCACCTCCGGTAATACCTAGTTCGATTTCAAGATGCATCTCCATATCTTTCATTTTTTGGAGATATTGTTTGCTGATTTCTATGTTTTCTTCAATAGGTTCTTCTGATAAATCCAACATGTGTGAACTGAATAACGGCTTACCGTTTTGTTTGTAAAATGCTTCTCCGGCTCCAAGCAGACCGTCTATCCAAGGAATAAGTTTTTTGGCAGCGTGATCGGTGTGGATAATGACTGGTACTCCGTATAATCCGGCTAATTCATGAATATGTTTGGCGCCGGCAATTGCACCTGCTATGGAAGCTTGTTGATTATCATTGGATAAACCTTTTCCTGCCATAAAATGTGCACCGCCGTTTGAAAATTGAATGATAATAGGTGCATTCATATCACGTGCTGTTTCAAGTGCGGCGTTTATCGAATTTGACCCTACCACATTAACGGCAGGTATGGCAAAACCTTTTTCTTGCGCATAAGCAAATAAATCTTGCAAAGTTTGACCGTAAATAATTCCGGGTTTTAGTTTCATAGTTGACATTTTTTTGTTTTGTAAAATTACATATTTTTTTTTAACCTGATTTTTTTAATAATGATTTTATTTGACAATTGGCAATGAAATTTCTCAAAGCCTCACTTTTTTTCGCGAAAAAGTATATAAAAGCAATAAAACCGTCATAAAAATGGCAACACGTGCCAAATAATCACCGTGTACGGTGAAAAAAGTTTGTGTTTCGTTGAGACGCACAATTGCGTCTATGCTACCGCGTTTATTGTAGGCGAGTGATTTTTGAATGGTACCGGTTTGGTCTATGTATGCAGAAATGCCCGTATTGGCTGATTGTACAACATCACGGCGGTTTTCAATAGCGCGTAATCTTGCCATACTCAGATGTTGCCGGTGTCCTTCAGTGTCTCCCCACCATCCGTCATTGGTAATAACCGCTAATAAATTGGCTCCTTTTTTGACATATTCCGTGACATATTCACCATAAACACTTTCGTAACAGATGATAGGGGCTACTTTAATGTCCGTACCACTGACTTTGAAAACACTTCTTTCTTTTTGAGAAACATTGGAACCTAATGAAAAACCAATGGTTTTCAATACCCAATTACCTATGAGTGGCTCTAATATCTTTCTAAATGGCGTAAATTCCGCTCCGACGACCAATTTCGATTTATGATAAATTTGAATACTGTCACCGGGACTGACCAAAACAGCGGAATTATACATATCATAAAATCGTCCGCTACGGGTTTTATTAGCTGTTTCAGGAATATTTTCAGCATCCTCGGGGTACCGGTGAATAAAATCGACACCGGTTAAAATGTGCGTGTGATACATTTGGGTATATTTTTTCATCAACCGGTAAGGACGGGAACGGGTAAAATTTTCAATTTCTATATACCGTGACAAAGCTGTTTCCGGTGCTACGATTAAATCCGCCTTAGGATTGGCCAAGCTTAAAAAATACCCGGTTAATTTTGTGTTGGAATATTTGAATTTTTCATTCCAAGGATCCAAATTCGGCTGTATAATTGAGATTTTGGCTGTTTTGCCTTTTATTTGATAATGATTTTTTATAAAAAACGAAAAAATAATTGGAAAAACAATGTATATGAGGAAATTAACAGCAGATTTTATGAGAATTTTTTTACTTTTTGTTTCCAAAAATGCTTTAATATTAATGTATAAAATGACATTAACCAGTAAAATCCAAAATGTTCCGCCAAAAGTCCCGGTATATTCGTACCATTGAATCCAGCCGGGATATTCCGAAAAACCGTTTCCGAGATTGAGCCAAGGCCAAGAAAAATCCCAGTACAAATGGAATTTTTCAAAACTCATCCAAGCAAAAATAAAGTATGCCATTGCCATACGTTGCGGTAAACGTTTTCTGACAAAATGAAATGACCAAAAAACTGAGGACATTAACAGTGAATTGACCACTATGGCAAAAACGGCACCAACAGCCGTAGAGTTAAATATCCACCAAGTTTTGAGCAAATTCCAAATAAAAAAGCTTAAATATATGTAAAGGAAAAAATATTTTTTTTGTTTGTTTTTAACAAAATTTTCACTTAAAAACAAAAGTGGAATAAAAGCAAAGAACAAGAAAAGCGGAAAACCGTAAGTCGGCCAACCGATTGTAAATAATAAGCCCGAAAGAAATGTTAAATACAGATTTTTCAATATGGAATATTTTTGGGCAAAATTACTGAAATTTGTTTTGTAAGATATCAATTTTTTGATTACAGGGAATTTAAACCTTCTTTGACATGTTTTTGTTTATTTTCTGAAAAATAATTTTATAAAATAATAGCGTAAACTGATGAATATCAGTTTTATCAACGTTTTTATACCTTATTTTTACATTGTAAAATAA
>JALWFE010000103.1 GCA_027039975.1 Flavobacteriales bacterium | reverse complement strand
GTGATCACAGAATAAATACTTTACGTTATAAAGCATATTATGTTGGGTTGGCTTTTTGGATGGTTTTGGTTTTAATTCTGGTTTGGATAATTAATTGAATGTAGTTTTTACACTGATTTTAATTACCCCGCTCCGTCGGTATCTCCGCCACCGACGGCATTTTTTATACGCTAAACATTCGCCGGCTCTGTCGTGTGTTTCCCGACACCGGCGGCACCTGTCCCGTCGAGCTCTCCTGTCAGCTCATTTTTTATCAAAAACCGATAGATATAAGCGTATGGCCGGAAACAAAGTTAAACCACAATAATTTTGAATACCGGACACCGGTTAATGTATGGAAATTTTAGAAGTGATTGAAAATTAGAATGTTACATCAAAAAATAAGAAAAAACGCTTGCAGTCTACGGTTATCACCCCTTCGCCCTACGAAAGTTTTCCGTAAATTTCAAGTTTTTCGGACGTTATACCAATTTTAAAATAAATATAGTCCAAAAATAATTTGGTATAATACCGCTACTACATGAAAATAGGACAATTTATTGGACTATATTGAATGTGTAAGCGGTATTAAAAACAATCTGCTGTTCGAGTTCCGACGTCCGTCGGAATTACTTTTTTCATCGATGGAAAAAAGTAATGATAAAATAAAAAATCCTTATCTTTACACCGAAAAGGATTTCAGATTTTCGATGTCAGATTTCAGATTTCAGATTTTTTTTAATGAACTTTCAACTTTCAACTTTCAATCCCGCTCCCCCAACATACGTCGGGAGCACGGGATGTCGCTTATGCTCCACTTTCAACTCAATTGTAAGGACCACCTTGGCAACAACCGCCTAAGTTACACGCTAGACCCCGCAACCAACCAAATAAAAATACTCGAAGAAAACCATTATTATCCTTTCGGTTTAAAACACGGCGCTTACAACCAAACCCGCAAAGGCATCAAATACAAAGAACAGTTACCAACCAAAAAAGAAGTCAAACAAGTAATGCCGGAAGAGGTGAAGTTTAAGTACTACTATCAAGAACAAGAACGCCAAGACGAACTCGGTTTAAACCGGGATAGTTTTAAATACCGCAACTACGACTACGCCATTGGGCGGTTTATGAGTGTGGATCCTTTGGCTGAGAAGTATCCTTATAATTCCACTTATGCCTTTCAAGAGAACAAAATGGGCTTAGGACGTGAGTTGGAAGGATTAGAATTGGAAGCAAGAAATGAAAATACAGGTGAAGTAATTTTCGGACCATTGGATTTAGATAATAATCAGAATCTAACAGAAGTGAAAATAACAGATGAAGGTTGGAGTGAGGATTTACCGGCGGTAGAAATTACAGCAAAAGGTAGTAATCAATCTGATATGCCACAAATCATACAAGCGCCTGACGAACCTTATTCAGACACCAAAGATTCTGGTTCAAATTTTATGGACGGAAAATTTAGTTTTTATACAAATTTAGCAGGCGAAACTACTAAAGCGTCTATTATGTTATATTCATATAACAGATATTCAGAAGGATTAAGGTTTTCTATGGCAAGTGGTAAAAATTACCAATTAACAGGGAGAAATTTATCATTGTTTAGAAATTACGGAAAACCTACTGCATCAACACTACCAAGATTTCCTGCACTTAAAGGTTTTGGAAAAATGGTTGGTCCTGTTGGTTTTTTTGCAGGCCTTGCATATGACTATAAGGGGATGGAGAATTATGAATTGGGGCTAGAAGGCCACCTGACAACCCCGGGAAAGTTTTGGATGAATACAAGCTTTGGTGCCTATGGGCTTACTCCCTTTGGTTTACCTGCTTCAATGATATATTTTGGCACGGAAGCTTTTTATCCCGGAGGTTTCCCCGAAGCTGTGCGAACTTGGGGTGAAGGTGTTTCTAATTATAATAAACTATGTATGCCTTATATGCATTATAGAAGTGGAGGAGGTTTATGAAAAATTTTTTTAAACAAATATTGACTTTTTACTATTACATTTTCTATTGTATTTACAGATTTTGGGCTTTTGTCAATACCACGGAATGGGGGGCTGCAACTCGTTCTGCAATAACAATTTTAGCTCTTGAAATTTGGACTAGTATTTCTATCCTGTTTTATTTAAAAGTAAAAAATGTAAGTGACGAAGCTTTTTATTCAGTATTTGGTTTCATTCTTTTAATTAATTTATACTTGTTTATTTTAAACGACAAATGGAAACCTTATTTTGAAAAATTTAGAAAATACGATAAAACAAAAAGAATAAAATTAGATATTATTTCTTGGACTATTATTATTGTGTTGTTGATTAATTTTATTTATTCATTTGGTTTTTACAATAAATAAATTTTGCTACTTTAATGTAATACATACTTGGAAAATTGCCGTGTGAAATTAAAAAACAATATTATAAAAAGTGGATATGTTTATAAAAACCATGAATTTTTTTTTTTAAACAAATATTGACTTTTTACTATTACATTTTCTATTGTATTTACAGATTTTGGGCTTTTGTCAATACCACGGAATGGGGGGCTGCAACTCGTTCTGTAATAGCAATTTTAGCTCTTGAAATTTGGACGTTTTTTTCATTATTAGAATATTTAAATCTCTCTTACTC
>JALWFE010000102.1 GCA_027039975.1 Flavobacteriales bacterium | reverse complement strand
TATTTATATAATCCATAAGATGCATTCTAATTAAAGAGACTAAATTTGAGAATGACCATTTGCGTTTTACCTTCTTTTTTAGAAGCGTTACAAGTAAATTAGCTATCATACTGACCCAAATTTGTCATTCAATAGCATTTTGATTGTCTTCTAAAAAATATTTTAATGGAAAATTTTGTTTCAATTGCTTAAAAAGTATTTCTATCTACCACCTTTTTTTATAAATTAAAGCATGGTTTCAGCTTTAAGTTCAAAATTATTTGTGATGAATACTAATGTTTTATCGCTATTTTTATCATGATATGTTATACGCCTTACTTTAAGCTTCTTTTCTTCTCCATTTTCTTTATAACTTAAAAATATTTCTTCATCTTTTTGGACATCGCTATTCGTTTTGTCTGGTATTTCGAATGTTTCTCCTTGTTCAAAAACGGCATTTTTCTTTTGTCTTGTAACAAAGCTTATCTTATCAGATGTAAAACGGGCATATTGTTTATAATCATTATAGGCCCTATCAAAAACAATAATAGAACTTTTCGGTAAATTTATATGTTGTAAAAAATTCTTATCTTGACGTGCAGCCACACTATATATTACCGGATTAGGCATATTTTCCTGTGCATTTATCATTACATGCGCCTTCATATCACCTTTCTTTTTACCATTAATAGGATAGCGTCCAGCTTGCTTTTAAAATGACTTTAAACAGGCCTATTGTAGTGGAATCAATCATAAAAAGTCGTTTTAAATCTAACTCTGGATAGCTACTGTCCGATAAAATTTTTATCCTTGCTCATATCTTTGTTAATTTTAAGTTTGCTAAATGCAAAGATAATAGCGAGGGGCGATTTTTTCAAACCTCGCTTTTTCTAAAAATTAAAAGTTTTACCGGACAACAATGGTTTTTTAATCAATTATTTTATAAGATGAATGTGGAAACCTATACCTACTTTAATAGTTTTTAGATTTAGATGATCGGGGATATAATTAGTTTTTTCATATTCAAAAAAAGTTTCCAATCCCACACTATTTGTTAAAAAAACTACATAGCCTAATTTAACACCATAGTATTGACTTTGAGGAATCTTATTATTATTTGTTCGAACAAAGTTAATAGCATAAGTATAATTAGTTTGCACATAAATATTTGTTATCCTGTTTGGATTAAGAAAATAGTATCTAGTCAATATACCTAATCCACCAATAATACTTCGACTGTTTGAATGAGGGGATAAATTGTCATCATATCTGATGAGACCACCAATAGCCCACTTATCTTTAATAAAATATCCGATATCTGATTTAAATGTTATGTATGAAATTCCTTGATCGTTTTCATAAGCATGAGTAGCTTTTCTAAATATGTAATAACCACTTCCACCAACCATCCAATAATCTTCGGTAATTTGACTATTTACATTGATGCTGATAAAAAGTACTGTAACAATTAGTATTAACTTTTTCATTTTTTATTTTTTTTGAGGTTATAATAATTAGCATTTATACAATGAAGAAGGGGGGGGACTGTTTATCCGTATTTTCATAATACAACGTTTTTTTAGTTAATCCTTAATTTTAAATTTAGTTATACCGGATAGTTTCACTTCATTTCCGGTGATGCGGAAGTGTGTGGTTAAATCCTAAACTTCGGTTAGCTCAAAAGATTAACTAAAAAAACGTATCTTTGCCTTGCTAAACCGAAGTTTAGTGTCTGGTGGGAGAGCAACCCGTACTATTTCCCGTTGGCACGGTTGCTTTCCCTTTTTATCGTGTTGTTTTTTGTTTTTTACGCAACAAACTTATAAATAAAATCAATTTTTTGCAAGAAAAACCTGTATTTTTGCGAATTTTTTATCAGTTATGTGTATGAGTAGTAGCGGGAATTTCCGCACTTTTGTTTATTATTACACTATTGTTGATTTTACTCATAATCGTTTCATATTTAGCGCTTTGCACACCATTACTTATACACAATCTTAAAGCCAACGTTTCAATTATTTAATCCATAATTTGTGCTTCTTCCTCCGGACTTCTCTTGTCTTAATATACCTTTTTCTATTAAGTCTTTAATATCGCGTAAAGCTGTGTCCTGTGAACATTTTGTGATCTTTGCCCATTTTGATGTTTTCAATTTTCCTTCAAAACCATCCAAAAGCTTGTTTAGCATTAAGCGTTGTCGGCTGTTTAATTCCGTATTTTTATGTTTGTCCCAGAAATCAGCTTTGTGTAAAACTTTTTCAATAGTTTTCTCTGAATTTTTTAATGCACGATATAAACAATTTAAAAACCAAACTATCCATTCTGTAATATCAGCATCATTGTATTGAACTTTTTGTAATGTATCATAATATACTTTTTTTTCCAATAACATTTGATTTGATAAACTGTAAAATCGCAAGGAACTATTATCCGAACGGGCTAATAATAAATCGGATATCGCTCGGGCTATACGACCGTTACCATCATCGAATGGATGTATTATAATAAACCAAAAGTGAGCAATAGCTGACTTAATAACCGGATCAATATCCGTATATTTATTAAACCAGTCCAAAAATCTGTCCATTTCAAATTTAACCTGGTCCGCAGGCACGGCTTGATAATGTATCTTTTCTTTTCCCATTGCACCTGAAACAATTTGCATTTCACCTTTTCGATAACAAGCAACATCAATTTTATACAAACCACTTCTTCCTGTTGGAAAAAGAGCTCCGTGCCAAGCAAATAACCTTTCTTCGGTAAGAGGTTGTTCATAGTTTTGAGTAGCATCAAGCAACATTTCAACAACACCTTCAACATTTCTGTCAGGATAAACCATTCCCGCATACTCAATTCCTAATTTTCTTGCAATGGAAGAGCGAACTTGCTCGTAGTTTAAGATTTGACCTTCTATTTCAGATGATTTAACTACATCAAGTGTCAAAGTTGACAACATTGTTTCTTCTTTAATAGAAAAACCGAGGGCGTTTATTTGACCAAATATTTTACCTTGTAAATATCTAAGTTTGCCCAAGATAACTTGAATTTCCTTTTCATTCCAAGTGAAATTAGGCCAACTTTTATATTGATATATGTATTTAGCCATACTATTTCATTATTTTACAGCAAATATACACATTATTTTCCGCAAAAATAAGGAGAATAAGATTTTTATTCTCCGCAATTTTCATTTTTTCCACATTGGCTCTAAATGACAGATATATCGGGATTTAAAACACCTGAAAACTTAACTAACTGATAATTAAAAAAAAGCAGACTTTTCTGTTTTATAAAATTCGCAAGATTTTTGGTCTTTAAACGGCTTTATATGTGTTTTTTATAAAAAATTAACACTTTTTTTGAATCGGGATGTTTAAAAATATTGTAATATTTGGAACGGTTTACCGAATTATACTGCTAACCCATTCAATATAATACTTGGTTAGTTGGAAATATCTCATATTTTACATTTATTATTATTTTTATGTAGTAGCGGTATTATATTGGCCCCGTAAATAGTTATTTTGCAATAAATTTTCTATAATAAATAGGAAAGCATTTAAAGACTATCCAACTCTTTTTTAAACGCCTTAATGTATTCCAAATAATCCGGCAATAAAGCGGCATCGATAGGTTTTGCGGGCGGCATTTTTTCTTTCAGCGGATCCACTTGTTTGCCATACTTCCAGAAACGATAACAAACATGGGGACCGGAAGCATGCCCGGTCATACCGACATACCCTATAACTTGCCCTTGACGCACCACACTGCCCACGTGAATACCCTTGGCAAATTTGCTCATGTGCAAATACTGCGTGCTGTAAGTGGCATTGTGTTTGATTTTTATATAATTACCATTCCCGGATGTATAACCTTTTTTGACTACAACCCCGTCAGCGGTTGCCAAAATTGGCGTGCCCGTAGGCGCCGCAAAATCGGTTCCCAAATGCGGCTTTACGCGACCGTAATATTTGATATAACGGTGCAAATTATACCGCGAAGTCAAACGTCCGAATTTTAAAGGTGCTTTTAAAAATTGTTTCCGTAATGTCCGGCCTTTTTCGTCAAAATAAGCAAAATGTTGACCGGTGGAATCCACCGGATAACGAAAGGCATAAAAATCCTTACCCCCAAAGTTAAACAATGCCGAATAAATATTACCTATACCCGCATACACCGTATCATTGATATACACATCATCATAAATAACTTTAAAAGAATCGCCTTTATTCAAATGAAAAAAATCGACCGTCCAAGCATAAATATTACTTAATTCCAAAGCCAATTTCGGACTTAAATTCTTGTCGGCAATATCTTGGTATAAAGATTTGTTGATTACCACTTCGGCTTTTTTTCTTCGTTTGGTTACTTTTTTGCTTTCATACCGGACTTTTACCGAATCTTGAAAATCTATTACGGTATAATGAATCATATCTTGTTCGTAAATAAACACTTTGGGACGCGGCAAACTGTCCAACGAATCTTTTTGTTGCAAAATAACATAAGGGCGTCCCACCTTGATTTTTTTGACATCGAACGTGTCTTTAATCGCTTCGCTAATTTTGTAAACGGCACCAAAAGGCAAATTATGACGGGTTAAAATTTTTCCAAAAGTATCGTTTGGTGCGACTGTATCTTTTACAACGATGTAATTATCAACCGGATACGAAAAAATTTTGGTAACGGGTTTGACAATACTGTCTTCGGTTGGTTCAGGTTTATCCTTTGACTCTACTTTCTTTTCATTACACGACATAATCAATAACACAAGTCCTGTAATTCCAACTATTAATCGCAACATAATTTCTGAGATAACATTTAGATTTTACTGTCAATAATGACTTTAAATTTCCCTAAAAACGATACAAATATCTTACAAAAATCATTAACAAAAAAATAAAAAAACGGATACAGGTATTTTAGTATCTTTGTGGATATTTTTTATCAAAAAATTCTTTTTACGAAAATGAACAGGACACCGGATACTATCAAACACATTATCATTATCAATATCATTATGTTTTTGGCGACACAAATGATGCCACAGCAAATGCTCAATCTTTTTGCCATGCATTTTCCTTTGAATCCGGTGTTTAAAGTTTGGCAAATTGTCACACACATGTTTATGCATGCCAATTTGATGCATATTGCCTTTAATATGTATGCCTTATGGGCGTTCGGTACACCGCTGTATTACATCTGGGGAAACAAAAAATTTCTGATTTTTTATTTTGCCGCCGGTCTTGGCGCTATCTTTCTTTATACGGTTGTCCAATATTATTCGTTTGAACAGGATTTACAGCAACTCCTGGCACAAGGTGTTTCAAAAGACGAGATTTTCAGTGTATTAAACAGCGGTCAAATTTACAAAGGTTTTGAAGAAATGGGAGTAGCTTATTACGGCGTTATGCTGGGGGCATCTGGTGCCATTTACGGTTTGTTGGTAGCATTTGCCTTTTATTTCCCCAATGCCGAATTGATGCTGATTTTTATCCCTTATCCCATCAAAGCCAAATATTTTGTTCCGCTTTTGGTCTTATCCGATTTATTTTTCGGTATCACCAATGTTTTACATACACCTGTCGCCCACATGGCACACGTCGGCGGTGCATTGGTTGGATTTATCTTAATGAAAATGTGGCGGAAACACGATTTTAACCGGTGGTATTAAAATAATGATTTTAAAATTTTAAAAAATGTTAAAAAAAGAATTTCCATATTTTTTAATTATTGCTATGCCACTTATTTATCTGGCATACATCTGGAATGATTTACCCCGGAAAGTCCCTATGCATTGGAACATAAACGGAGAAATTGACAGATATGGCAGTAAAACCGGCTTGTTGTGGCTTATTTTATTGATGCCGGTTTCAATGTATTTAATTTTATCGGTTGTACCTAAAATTGATCCGAAAGGTCAAATTAAGAAAATGGGAAATAAATATGACCAAATTAAATTTTTCTTAGTTACATTTATGTCATTACTGTCATTATTTATCATATACATGGCCAAAACCAAGACACTTACCGGCTTGAATTATATTTTCGTTATGATTGGTATGTTATATCTTATTTTAGGTAAATTTTTTAAGACAATTGAACCGAATTATTTCATAGGTATCAGAACCCCGTGGACGTTGGAAAATGAAACCGTTTGGAAAAAGACGCATCAATTAGCCGGAAAGTTATGGATTGCAGGAGGTATTTTGGTTGTAATATTCAGCTTGATATTGGATAAATTAACCAATCTTTACGTATTCATTGCGATAACTTTGGTCATCATTTTGATTCCTTTAATTTACTCCTATAAAAAATTCCAACATCTGAAAACTCCCGAATAATAAAATTTATTCACATTAATTTTTACAACCCGGTTCATTTCGATACAATTTTACTCCTCCGCCCCGGCATCAAATAACCAATTAACCAGATAACCGGTTAACCAAATAACCAAATAACCAATTAATTCCTCAAAAAAATCACTGATGCTCGGGTTTGAGCAAGTCGGTAACGGTTTTTACCGGACTGAAAGTCGCCAAAGGCACTTCGATAAATACGGTATTCCAACCGTCCATTGCACCGTTCCACAAGCCGGGACGTTCATAAACTTTGACCGGCTTGCCGTTATAGGATTTTTCCGTAACGAAACCGGCATCTTCGTTGACAAACTCCTTCAAGTTAAATTTGTTACCTTCAAAATCTTTGATACTGATAACCAAATCCACGGGATTAAAGTGCGTGGATTGTTTTAAAATTTGTTGTTGTTGCGGATTATCCGGGTCTATTTGTGCTTTTTCTACTATTTGCAATGATTTAATACCGTTTTTATCCTTGGCCCAGAAAGGACCGCCTCCGGGTTCACCGGTATTTTTTACCATTCCCGCCACCCGTACCGGCCGGTTGAGTTTGTATGCCAAATAACGCCTTTTGCCACTGTTGTTAAGCGTTTCATAACCTTCGATAAAGCGTATATTCAATTTTTGAGATGCAAAATTTTCGATTTCCAACAAGGCCTCGCCTACCGGTTTTTCATTTTGGAGAATTTTCAAATAATTTTTGATTTTTTTCAATAATTCCATCAAATAACCGGCCAGAATTTTTTTATAATACACCGTCGTTTGTTGCGCTTCTCCTTTTTGAACATTATCTATATTTTTAATAAAAATGATATCGGCTTCCAAATCTTGAATATTGTCTATCAAACTCCCGTGACCACCGGGTCTGAAAACCAAATTACCGTTCTCATCCCTTACCAATTCGCCGGTAGCCATATCCAGCATAACCGTATCGGTTTCGGGTTTTTGATAAGAATTGGAAATATCAACGGCTTGGTCGGGATTAACTTGTTGTACCAGTTGGTCAAACATTTGCTGATGTTTTGGCGAAATACTAAAAGAAACCTCCGGTTTTTGCCGGCTTGTTGTTGTATATGCCCGGGCCTCAGTTAAATGCTCTTCAAGAGCTGTTTTGGTAATATTTTTGGTATAGCGGTGAAATTTGATAAAAGCTTTCGGTTTGCGGGCATACCCCAAACCTTCATCCGAAATGGTGTAGTGTATCAATTGCCAAACCTGTTCGTTTTCATCCAGTTGAAAATAGCCGGGTAAATTTTCCCTGATAACATCCATTACATCTTGATAGAAAGCATAACCCGGAAAATTATTGAGAAAATCATCCAAATCCGGCTCCATATTTTTTAACTGATGTTGACGGACAAAACGTTCGTAATAATGCCGACCGGGTTGGTAATTTTGATGAAAAAACATCCAGTCTTTAAACATACGGGTCGCCGCCCCCGATGCGGGAACAAATTTTTGCAAATGATATTGTTCTTTATTTTTTTCAAAAAAATCAAGATAGAATTGTTGATCGGTTTCATCGAGTTTGACAATACCGTTATCAACAGTTGCTGGCTCCAAAACTTCGGTAAACGGTAATCCGTTTTTTAAAATGTCGATTTGACGTTCTACTTCTGCCGTGTTAAGACCGTGGTCTTTTATTTGTTCAATGTCTTGTGGAGAAAATTTCATATCTTTTTTTTGCAAAATTACAATTTTGTAGAAAGTCGAATGTTAAAAGTTGAAAGTTTTTTCACTAGGTACTTTATTCTCAATTCAAACAATAACCAAAAC
>JALWFE010000101.1 GCA_027039975.1 Flavobacteriales bacterium | reverse complement strand
ATATAATACCGCCACGGTTTTTCCGCCCAATCTTTGGCATAGGCTACGCCTATCCGTTGACCGGTTACAATTTTTTTTTCGGGAATAACAAAGCCTTCGTCGGCAACCCAGAGACCGATGTCCGGATGTAGTGGTAATTTGTTTAAACTTTTATCAATTTGCAAATGTTTGGTCAATTTGCCCGGTCCGTCTGTTTTTACAGGTAAAGCTTCGGTTTGTCCGTTTTCGACGAGTTGCAAGTTGGAAACGCTGCGTATCAGAACAGCAGCCGGAAAATCCTTGGGCATGGTTACAAAATTGAGCATGTAATACATTCCGTAAATCAGGTAAATGTAGATGTGACCGGGTTCATCATACATCACACTTGTACGACTGGTTTTACCCTTGCTACAATGGCAAGCCAAATCCTTTTCGCCGTGATATGCTTCCGTTTCGGTAATGAGGGCTCTATATAAAATATTTTCTTTTTGCCGGTAAAGTATTTTGCCCAATAATTCTTTGGCGACAACACGGGTATCGCGGTTAAAAAAGTCTTTTCCTAAAAATGTTTTATTCATTGTATTGTTATAAAAAAATAACACTGAAAATACCGGCCAACATCCAAAGTTTATATAGTTTGGTAGCGTTTTCATATTGTTTTTTGTAAACGGTATGCACACTTAACAATGCTATTAAAACGCTAATTATCAACAAGATGCCGAATGTTACCCCATCAAAATAAGTTTTGAAGTAAAACAATAAGAAGGGCGTCGCTAGACTTAAAAACATCAAAAGATAACGACTGAGATTTTCATGAAGAACCGGTAAGGTTTTGAAACCGGCTTTCCTGTCAAGATTTTTATCTTCCAAATCTTTGGCTATTTCGCGAATGAAAGTCAACCAAAATGCAAATACCAACAACAAATTCAAAATGTGTTTGTCAATTTGGATATCTTTGGCAAAAATTACCGGCACGTAAATAGCCAAAACCGTCAAAAAGGCGATGGTTAAATTACCGGCCAAAGCTATTTTTTTTAAAAAATAATTGTATAAACTTAACAGTAATGGGACACTGATGACGGTATATAGTAAATTCGGTTTGAAACTCATATAAAATGCTGTAAAACCGGTAAGAAAACCTAAGACCAA
The DNA here is from genome assembly GCA_027039975.1 of Flavobacteriales bacterium. Lineage (GTDB taxonomy): Bacteria > Bacteroidota > Bacteroidia > Flavobacteriales > Flavobacteriaceae > WGBX01. Next base: position 7,004 of record JALWFE010000101.1, on the reverse strand, counting down.
AAAAAGGATGTTCCATATCAAATAAGTTGTTATGTTAAAATCGATAAAATCTTTTTTTTGCCGGTCCCTTTCATAGTCGGCAATGTTATTTTGGATGTTACCGAAAATACCGAAAAAAGCCATGGAAAGGGTTAGAAAAAGCCATGCATCTGTGATGGAGAAATGTTTTCCGGCTAAAACAAAGTAGATAATGAACTCCAAAATAAGATAAATCAAAACGTTTTTCCACCGGATGATTTTAAAAAATTTAATTAGCGGCTGTATCATTTTTGTCAAAATTAAAAGTCCATTTTCCTTGAACGCGTAAAACCTGTTCGATAACGTCGCGGACACAGGTTTTACCGCCTTTTTTGTGTGATATGTAATCTACGATTTGCAAAACTTCTTGAACGGCATCACGTGGGGCAGCGGACAAACCTACTCTTTTAAGCAAAGGTATATCTGGGATATCGTCGCCCATGTATAACACTTCGGAAGGGGATAGACCGTATTTTTTTAAAATTTCTTCAAAAACCGGTAGTTTATCATCGACACCGATAAATATATCTTTGATGCCCAAGTAAGTCAATCGTGTGATGACATTACTGTCGCGTGCCCCCGATATGATGGCTACTTTATAGCCTTTTTTTAAAGCTGTTTTAACAGCAAAACCGTCTTTGGTATGCATGGTTCTCATCAAGTCGCCCGTGCTGGTAATGTGGACGGTACCGTCGGTTAAAACACCGTCGATATCAAAAATAAAAGTGGTGATATGATTGAGTTTTTTCTTATACGAATTTTCCAAATTATTTTTCATAATCCGTTTTTAAAAGCAGCTGCAATTTACGTAATTGAGTTGAAAGTTGAAAATGAAAAGATAAAAGTTTTTTTTCTTCAACTAACCTGTAACAGCAAAAATCATTTGATAATATCAAAAAATCTGCTTACTTTACGGGTCTGAAATTAGACAATTATGATAGCACAGATATTATTTACACTTATTTTACTGGCATGTGTCGGATATTTTGTCAGAAATATCAAAAAAGCCGTTAGGAATATAAAACTGGGGAAACCGTCGCCCCGTAACGACCGTAAGGAAGAACGGCGTAAAAATATGATGCTTAAAGCTTTTGGACAGCAAAAAATGTTTAAACGTCCCGTGCCGGCTTTATTACACTTGGCAGTTTATCTCGGTTTTATCATTATTAACATTGAAGTGCTTGAAATTATCATAGACGGGGTATTCGGAACACATCGTGTGTTTGCTCCGTTAGGGGCTTTTTACAATTTTTTGATTGGGAGTTTTGAATTTTTGGCCTTTTTGGTCATTTTAGCTGTTATTATCTTTTGGATTAGGAGGAATGTTTTGAAATTATTGCGGTTTAATCAGCCGGAGATGGAAGGTTGGCCCAAAAAAGATGCCAATCTCATTTTGTATTTTGAAATGATTTTGATGACAGCTTTTTTGATTATGAACGGCGCCGACCGGAAATTACAGATGCTCAAATACGGACATTATTATTTCAAAGAGGGAATTGTAGGAAGTTTTCCGTTCAGCCGGTATTTAGAAAATATTTTACCGTCTGACCCACATGCTTTGGTGATGATTGAACGCGGCGCATGGTGGTTTCATATCATCGGTATCTTGGTGTTTTTAAACTACTTGTATTTTTCAAAACATTTGCATATTCTTTTTGCATTTCCCAATACATATTTTGCCAAATTACCCCCTTTGGGTAGGATTGAAAATTTAGAGTCCGTTAAAAAAGAAGTGGCATTGATGATGGACCCCAATGCTGACCCTTATGCTGTTCCCTCTAATGATGTGGAAGAACCCGGACGTTTCGGGGCCAAAGATGTGTTTGATTTGCAATGGGTTTATTTGCTCAATGCTTACACTTGTACCGAATGTGGCCGCTGTACCGATGTCTGTCCTGCTAACCAAACCGGTAAAAAATTATCGCCACGTAAAATTATGATGGATGTGCGAGATCGTTTGGAAGAAGTCGGTAAAAATATTGATAAAAACGGTAAATTTGTAGAGGACGGTAAATCCTTATTAGATTATATCAGTAAAGAGGAATTGTGGGCATGTACCACTTGTAATGCTTGTGTAGAAGAATGTCCGGTAGAAAACGACCCGATGGACGTAATTGTATCGGTCAGACAATATTTGGTCATGGAACAATCAGCCGCTCCCGGCGAACTCAACATGATGTTTACCAATATAGAAAACAACGGTGCCCCTTGGCAATATAGTCAAATGGATCGTCTGAATTGGGCTGATGAAAATTAACCGATAATTATTTATCAAAAACAACACCGTACTGCTTAGCAATCCGTTTAGCTTCCGGAGCCCATTTGCGCAGGTTAGCCATACGGCGTTCGTGTGAGGGGTGTGTGCTAAGAATTTCAGGCGGTTGTTGTCCGCCCAATTTACTCATTTTGACCCAAACTTCGGCGGCAGCATCCGGATTGTAACCGGCAATAGCCATCAATATTTGGCCCATTTTATCGGCTTCAGCCTCGTGTTTACGGCTAAAAGGTAACATGACACCCAATTGCGAACCGTAACCGTAAATGGCCATCCATTTTTGTTGGTCCTCGGGTTTGGCTTTACTGGTAGCCAGCATAGTCAAAATGGCCCCCAGTTGTTGCCCGTATGCCATACTCATCCGTTCGGCACCGTGATTGGCTAAGGCATGGGCAATTTCATGCCCCATCACTGCGGCAATTTCAGCATCGGTAGTCGTGACTTTGAGTAAACCTGTATAATAAACGATTTTACCGCCGGGCATACAAAAAGCGTTCATTTGAGGGTCCTCAACCAAATTAACTTCCCACTGATATCCTTTTAAATCGGACTCCCAACCGTTACGCTTGTAATAGGCTTGTACAGCTTTAATAAGCCGGTTGCCGATCCGTTTGATACGTTCGGATTGAACTTTATCTTTCGATACGGGATGTTCTTTTAAAAAATTATTATATTGAGCAAATGATGCCGGAAAAATTTGAGAATTCGATACAAAATTTAATTGTTTTCTTCCGGTCATTTTGACTGTCGTACACGATATAACACTCGTAATGAATATTAACGCGATAAGAATGTTTGTAAACTTTTTCATTTGTATTTAATTTATTTTGGTTTGTAAATTTTACATTTCGATTTTAACAACAAAGATAGAAAAAAAATAAATTATTCTATTCAATATTTCAAACTTCTAAAATCTAACTTCTAAAATCTAACTTCTAAAATCTAACTTCTAACTTATAATATGATACTTGTTACTAGTAACCCGTGACTTAATAGCATTTGCTATAATACCTATTCCTTTGTCAATATCCTTTTTATTCATATTTGAAAAAGCCAAGCGGATATAATTATTACGCTGTCCTTCCGGATCAAAAGTTTTACCGGTTACAAAAACAGCCCCTTTATCAATACTTTCTTTTAATATTCCGGTAGCGTCAATATTTTCCGGTAATTGTAACCAAAAATAAAAACCGCCTTCAGGTTCCGTCCATTTGACTTCCTCAGGCATATATTTTATTAGGGCTTCTTGCATAAGTTGTTTGCGTTCGGCATATTCTTTTCTGATTCTATTCAAATATTGTTCCAAATAACCCTTTTTCATAAATTCGTTAGCGATAACTTGGGTAAAATTGGGACTGCATGCATCAATACCTTGTTTGATGATCTGGGCTTTTTCATAGATTTCCGGAGGTGCCAACATCCAACCCAAGCGGAATCCCGGTCCTAAAATTTTGGAAAACGACCCCGTATAGACCATCGTAACGCCTTCGTGGTTCATGGCCATTAAAGGTTTGGTCAGGGCTTTGGATTTTTCTGAAAAATACAACTCGTTATAGGCATCGTCTTCGAGTAAAAGAATATTTTTATCTTTGAGCAATTCGAGCAACCTGATGCGTTTTTCTTTACTGTAAATGATACCGGCGGGATTGTGAAAATTGGGAATAACATAAAGCAATTTCGGTTGATCGGTTTTTAAAACTTTTTCAAGGTCGTTTATGTCAATGCCATCGTGTTCCAACGGAATACCTTTGATGTTGGCTTGAAATGCTTTGAAAACGGCGATACCACCGATAAAACTCGGATTTTCTGTTAATACCAAATCGCCGGGGTCTATAAATTCCATTCCCAGTATATTGATAGCTTGCAGAGATCCCGTAGTAATCATCAGACGATGGGAATCGACCGGTAGTCCTTTTGATTTTAGATATTTCTTCAACGTTTCCAAAAGAGGTGGATAACCGTCTGTCGGGCCGTATTGAAAGGCAATTTTTTTGATGCCGGGGTTCATATTCAGGATAATTTCGTCAACTTCTTCAATAGGAAATAAATCGTTATTGGGCATACCTCCGGCAAAGGAAATGATATCGGGGCGGGTGGCGAGTTTCATCAAATCCCTGATTTCCGACGAACGTATGTGTTGCACAGTTTGTGAAAAGTATGGCATATTTTTTTTGTTTTAATTTTAATTTAAATTCTATTATTTTGAGATTTCTTACCCTACTTTAAAAGGAGAAACGACTGCCTGTTCCGACTTTCGTCGGGGAGATATCTATATCGAAATAGGATAATTAGATTTCTCACTACGTTTGAAATGATACCAAATATAAAATTTCATTTCCTCATTTCCTCAGTTCATAAAATTGCTTAAATTTACAAAAAAATAGTCAATTTCTGATTGATAAAATAGATTTTAACATATTACCATGATACATCAAAAACTGATAAATCCTGCAAACATTGTAGTAGTGGGTGGTTCTGACAATCCGGATAGTCCGGGAGGAAAAATTTTGGAAAATTTACAAAACCACAGTTATAAAGGAGAAATTTATGTTGTTAATCCGAAGAAAAAAAGGATTAAAAATTTACCTGTGTATAATAATGTATCGGAATTACCCGGCAATGTGGATTTGGCGATTATTGCCATTGCTGCCAAATACGTAGAAGAAACCGTTAAAATTTTGACCGAACAAAAAAATACCAAAGCTTTTATCATTATTTCTGCCGGATTTAGTGATACGGGCGATAAGGGACGTCAGCTTGAAAAGCGTATTGTCGCACAGATAGAAAAACATGGCGGCAGTTTACTGGGACCGAATAATATCGGGTTGATAAACCGGTATTATGCCGGAGTATTTACAACGCCGGTTCCGGATTTATCTCCCGATGGCGTCGATATGATTTCCGGTTCCGGTGCGACGGCTGTTTTTATTATGGAGGCCGCTATGACCATTGGTTTGCGTTTCAATTCGGTTTGGTCCGTAGGTAATTCGGCTCAAATAGGTGTGGAAGAAGTCTTAGCTTACCTTGACGAACAGCACCGCCCGGACAGTCCTAAAATCAAATTGCTTTATATCGAGAGTATTCGCAATCCGAAGAAATTACTCAAACATGCCCGCTCACTCCGTGATAAAGGCTGTTATATTGTCGCAATTAAAGCCGGTAGTAGTAGTGCCGGAAGCCGTGCGGCAAGCTCACATACGGGCGCTTTGGCTAATCCCGATTCAGCCGTAAATGCCTTGTTTGAAAAAGCCGGTATTATACGGGTTAACGGCCGGTTGGAAATGATATATACCGCGGCGGTTTTATATTATGGCTTACCTGGTGGTAAAAATATGGCGATTGTAACCCATGCCGGTGGACCGGCAGTGATGTTAACCGATGTGTTGGAAAAAAACGGTTTGAAAGTACCCCAACTGCAAGGTGAAGTGCTTCAAGCTTTAAAAGAACGTTTGTATCCCGGCTCAAGCATTATGAATCCCATAGATTTTTTGGCTACGGGAACAGCTTCACAATTAGATGATATTTTGACAACTTTGACTACAGAGGTTGATAATATAGACGGTATTGCCGTTATTTTCGGAAGCCCAGGGTTGTTTAGAGTATATGAAGTTTATGATGTATTAGCCAAACATATTCGTAATGCTAAAATACCTGTCTATCCTATATTACCTTCAGTTGTCAATGTCGCTGATGAAATTGCTTATTTTCAAAAAAAAGATTTACCCGCTTTTACCGACGAAGTATTATTCGGACAAGTTTTGACCAATGTTTACAACCAAACGGATTTTCCTTTGCCAGAACTAAAATCGCAGCCTGTACCGGCATCGCAATATTTTTCGTTGAAAAATTATCATGGATATTTGCCCGTTGATATGGTTTATGATTTGCTTAAAACTTATGATTTTCCAGTAGTCGAACAACAAATTTTTACGGAACTATCACCGGCTCTCGATTACGCTCGGCAGCATTTTCCGGTCGTAATGAAAGTCGTAGGACTACTGCATAAATCGGATGCGGGCGGTGTCCGGTTGAATATTGACAATGAAGCGGATTTTAAGACGAATTTTAATGAACTTATGAAAATTCCCGGAACAAAAGCCGTTATGATTCAAGAACAAAAACAAGGAACGGAACTCTTTATAGGAGTAAAAAAAGAAGCACATTTCGGTCACCTGATTTTGTTCGGGGCAGGTGGTATTTATATTGAGGCACTCAAAGATTTTAAAACCGTTTTGGCACCGGTTGATAAAAATTTTGTTTTATCAAAAATAAAAACTTTGCAAATGTATCCGATATTAAAAGGTATCCGGGGACGTCAAGGTATTGATATCGATGCTCTTGCAGACTTAATAGTAAAAGTTTCTGATTTGATACGTCACTATCCCAGAATTGTAGAAATGGATTTAAATCCAGTCTTAGCAGAAAAAAAAGAATTATGCATCGTGGATACAAGGATTATAATTGTTAATGATTAATTGTTAGTGGTTTTTGAACTTTTCCTTAACAAAAACTTAAATTTTGCATCAAAAATGTGTTTTAAAACTGTCTGAAAGCACAAATTACACTATTAAAAATTAAATAAATATCATTAATTTGTGTTAAATAACTATAAAATCAATTTATTTTTATTCAAAATTTCACGAAATAGATAAAAATGTTAAATATCTTTCTATTATTAAAATTTTTGATGTATTTTTGTAGTGTGATTAAC
>JALWFE010000100.1 GCA_027039975.1 Flavobacteriales bacterium | reverse complement strand
CTATGTTACAAATGAAGAATTAAATCATTTAAGAGATGATATTCATTTAATTGCTAATCAAATAAACAAATTGAGACAATATCAAATCAATAAAGAATAAAATAAAAAAATCCTCAGTTCCTCAATTCAATAGACTAAGGTTTGGTATTAACTAATAAACAATTATCAAAGTATGAAATATGCAATGAAACGAAACAAATCCTCATTTCCTCAGTTTACAAGACAAATATACGGTATGAAGTAATAAACAATCATCAAAGAATGCGATACACTATGAACCGGATTAAATCCTCAATTCCTCAATTTATAAGACGAACATAATATATGAAAAGAAAAACAATCATTAAACAACGGAATATACAATGAAACTGATAGATCATTACGAATTATATACACCTTACGCACTGTTGTTATTATTGCTGGTTCCTATATTGGCAATATGGCTGTACCGTCAACGCTATAACGAACGGGCAAAATTCCTGTATTCCGATACCGGCTCATTTGGAGGTTTTAAAACCTTAAAAAACAGGATATTACCGGTATTAGCAAGTTTTATTTTGCTTGCCTTAGCGTTGATAAGTTTCGGAATTGCCCGGCCTCGTTCAGTGGATGTTACGGCTAAAACAAAAAAAACCAAAGGAATAGATATTATGTTAGCGGTGGATGTTTCCGCCAGTATGTTGGCTCGGGATTTAAAACCGAACCGGTTGGAAGCTTTGAAAAAAACCGCTATCAATTTTATCAAAAAACGGCCAAATGACCGGTTTGGTGTGGTATTATATGCCGGTGAAGCTTTTACACAAGTTCCCATTACTTCCGACCAACGAATCGTTATGCAGGCCATTAGAAAAATCAATTTCAACCGGCTTTTTAACCAACTCGACCAAGGAACGGCTATCGGAATGGGATTGGCCACAGCGGTCAACCGGCTTAAAGACAGTAAAGCCAAAAGTAAAGTTATCATACTGATGACTGACGGGGTAAACAATACCGGTGAAATTGACCCTAATACGGCATTGGAATTGGCCAAAGAATTCGGTATCAAAGTTTATACTATCGGATTAGGCACCAATGGCTATGCCCCAACTCCCGTCGGAATTCGCCCTGACGGAAAATTTATCTATCAAAATGCCAAAGTGGAAATAGATGAAAATTTGTTGAAAAAAATCGCTGCCGAAACCGGTGGAAAGTATTTCAGAGCAACGGATAACCGTAAATTGAACAAAATTTACAAAGAAATCGACAAACTGGAAAAAACGGAAATTAAAGAAACAAAATATTATAATTACAAAGAACTGTACCGTCCTTATGTATTGGTTGCAATAGGATTGATTTTTATCACCGGTTTATTACGTTATACGTGGATGAAAAGTTTTGTATAATTAAAAAAATGTGGAAATGTATCAAATAGAAGCACCGGAATATTTTATTTTACTCGTTATCATACCTGTATTATGGGTAGCCTACTTTTATATGCGGATATGGCAGAGAAAAAAACAAAAAACTCTTTTTGAAGCAGGTTTACTCGATAAGATTGTTATCGAACGTTCCAAATTCAAACCATTTATCAAATTGATACTGTTGTCATTAGCTTTATTATTTTTGATTACCGGCTTGACCGATCCGAAAATGGGCAGCAAATTGGAAACAGTCAAACGGCGTGGTGTAGATATCGTTTTTGCAATGGACGTTTCCAAAAGTATGGACGCTGAAGATGTCGCTCCTTCACGCTTGGAAAAAGCTAAACGATTGGTATCCAAAATTATAGACAATTTGGTATCGGACCGTATCGGTATCATCGCTTATGCCGGCGAGGCCTATCCTTTGTTGCCTATCACTACGGATTATGCCGCTGCCAAAATCTTTTTGCAAAATATGAATACCGGATTGGTCAGTTCGCAAGGCACTGCTATCGACGATGCTATCAATTTGGCCACCACCTATTTCGACGAAGATGATACCAATAAAATCCTGATTATTTTATCCGACGGTGAAGACCACTCACAAAAAGCCGTTGATGCCGCCAAAGAAGCAGCCAAACAAGGTGTGACCATTTTTACTATCGGTATCGGAACAAAAAAAGGTTCGGTAATCCCGATTAAAAGAAACGGCGCTCTTTACGGCTACAAAAAGGACAAAAACGGACAAACGGTTATTACCCGTTTGAATGACAAGGTTTTAAAAGAAATAGCCGCTGTGACAGGTGGCAAATATATTGACGGAATCAATACTAAAAAAGTTGTTGAATATATCAAAGATGCCCTTGATAAAATGGATAAACAGGAATTTGAAACAACCAAATTTTCCGAATACGAAGACCAATTTCAGTGGTTTTTATTAGCCGGACTGGTTTTTTTAGTGTTATATTTGATTGTTTTGGAACGTGAAACACAATGGTTACGAAAACTGAATTTATTTAATGAACTGGACAGAGAGGAGGGTATAGTAGCAAGTAACAAGTAGCAAGCTGAACATAGTGACGTCCCGCTCCGACAGACGTCGGAAGGAAATGGGATTGCAAATAACAAATAGTAAGTTAATAATTGTGATATGAAAACATACATTATAACATTAATATCATTAGTATTTTTTACGGCAACCGCTCAACAACCGGAGCAAAAACCTGATAAAGAAGTTGAAAATTTAATCAATAAAGGTTTACAAGCTTATGACAGAGCTGAATACAGCGATGCCGAATTGAATTTCAGGAAAGCTTTGGCCAAAGACCCGATTAATGCCGTGGCTTCTTATGATTTAGGATTGACTGAAACCGAAATGGATAAAAATTTGGAAGCCGCTCATTTTTTTGAAAAAGCCGGAAAACAAGCAAACGACCCGTTGTTAAAATCCAAAGCTTATTTTAACGAAGGTAATGTCTGGTATCAAAAGAAAAAATACGAAAAAGCCGTAGAAGCTTATAAAAATGCTTTGCGTCAAAATCCCGCTGACGAAGAAGCCCGTTATAATCTCGCTTTGGCAATGCAAAAACTCAAACAACAACAAAAAAATAACAAAAACAAGAATAAAAACAAAAATCAAAAAAATAAAAATAAAAACAAGCAAAACAAACAAAACAAAGACAAAGACAAGAACAAGCAAAACAAAAAAGACCAAAAAAACAAAAACAATCAAAAGAAAAATAACAAGGGCGACCAAAAGAAAGATCAAAAACAACAAAACAAAGACAAACAACAGAAAGGCAAACAAGACCAACAAAAACAACAAAATAAAAATCAAAAAGGAAAACAAGGACAAAAACGTAAAACCAAACTGACACCACAACAAGTCAAACAAATATTAGTAGCTTTGAAAAACAAAGAACAAAAAACACAGAAAAAAATCAAAGCCAAAATCTTAAAAACAAAGAGCAAAAAACACAAACAAGACAAGGATTGGTAAATATAAATAACAAGCTACAAGTTAGAATATGAAAAACGCATAGGGACGTAAAAGTATTTACGTCTCTATTTTTTTCTTTTGCAAAAGTTATAAATAAACCTTTATATTTGTATAATTTTACGTGATGAAAATCGATTTTTTTCAACAAGATTATTATGAAACAGACTATTCTAATATTGATTTTACTTTTATTTCAAACCGGCTATTCGCAAACCGAAGATGCCTGGGTATTTTTTACAGATAAGCCGCAGGCAAACAGTTATTTATCCAATCCGTTAAGTATGTTATCGCAACGGGCTTTGGACCGTCGCACACGTTTAGGCATTTCATTGGATATTTTGGATGTACCGGTTGATGACAATTATCTCAATCAAATAAAACAGGCACCCGGTATCACCTATAAAGCCAAATCAAAATGGCTCAATGCCGTGCATGTAACCGGAACGCAAGCGGATATCAATAATTTGCTCAATTTTTCATTTGTCAACAAAATTGAATATGCCAACAAAAATATCGGTGTGGTTACACGGCCGCAACCTTATGACGAGCCTGTAATCCCGGTTACAAACCGGCGTGTAAATTTTGATTATGGTCAAGGAGCCGGTCAAATAAATTTGATACACGGTGAAGTTATGCATCAACAAAATTATACGGGAGACGGTGTGCTTATAGGTATTTTAGACGCTGGATTTATGGATGTCGATATAGCACCTTTATTTCAACACTTATTTCAAAATAACAAGATTCTCGATGTTTATAATTTTGTCAGCCACGATACTGATGTCTATCAATTCAGTATGCACGGCAGCGGTGTTTTATCAACTATTGCCTCTAAGACACAAGGCGAATTGGTAGGAACGGCACCCGATGTCAGTGTAGCGCTTTATGTCTCGGAAGACGTGTCTCAGGAAATGCCTATTGAAGAAACTTACTGGGCCGCCGCTGCCGAACGCGCAGACAGTCTCGGTGTAGATGTTATCAATACTTCATTAGGCTACCAAACTTATGACATACCCGAATACAGCTATACCATGGCAGATTTGGACGGACAAACCTCTTTTATCAGCAGGGCGGCAGATATTGCCGTATCGCGCGGTATCAATGTTGTTGTTGCGGCCGGAAATTCTAACGGAACACCCTGGCCTAAAATAGGTATGCCGGCCGATGCCGTAAATGTTATTACGGTCGGTGCCGTAGATGCCTCCGGGACAATTGCAGGATTTAGCTCCATCGGACCTACGGTGGACGGACGTATCAAACCGGATATTACGGCACAAGGAGTTAACTGTGCGGTTTATTGGAACGGACAAGTACAAGGTGGTAGCGGAACTTCGTTTGCATCTCCCATTATAGCCGGAATGGTCGCTTGTATGGTGCAAGCTTTCCCGCAAAAAACACCGGCTCAAATCAAACAAGATTTAATCAGTATCTCAGACCGTTACAACAATCCCGATTATGAATACGGATACGGTATCCCGGATTTTACCTTGTATAATTTGAATAATATTAAAAATTCCAACCGTAATGACATTGTGATTTATCCAAATCCGGCCAGTGATTATTTTTTTGTAAAATCAGACAATGATGTTGATTACCAAATATTTACAATAGAAGGCAAATACATTTTATCTGGAAAAAGTCACCAAAAAAAGATAAATATTAATCAATTATCAAAAGGATTATATTTTGTCAAAATTGGAAATTCAATCCAAAAATTGGAAGTCAATTGATGAACTGATGAATTGATGATATGAGGAATTGATAATATGAGGAAATGAGGAAGTGAGGAATAATATTTAAGTTATAAAAAAATCCTCAATTCCTCAATTTATGAAACGAATAATACGGTTTATAATAACAAGCAATAATCAATAAACGAATTATTCAATGAACAGAAATAAATCATCAATTCATCAAAAATAACTACATTTGCATTAAATCAATAAACTCAAAAAAATATCTATGAAAAAACAAATAACTTCAAACGATGCACCTGCCCCTATCGGACCTTACAGTCAAGCTATTCAAACCGGTAGTATAATGTTTATCTCCGGACAAATTCCAATGAACGCATTAACAGGAGAATTGATAACGGATAATATCGAATTGGCCACCCATTTGGTTATGGAAAATCTGCGGACAATATTAAACGAAGCCGGTATGAATTTCGGAAACGTTGTCAAAACAAGTATTTTCTTAAAGGATATGGATGATTTTGCCGTTGTCAATGAAATTTACGGTGGTTATTTTAAAGGTAAAACACCTCCGCCTGCTCGCGAAACCGTTCAAGTAACCAGACTTCCCAAAGATGTTCAAGTGGAAATTTCGGCTATTGCCGTGAAATAACATACCTGCTTAATTATCTTATTAAGAGTTGATTATCTTATTTTTGTGATAATCAACAAGGCGTTCTATCGGGCGCCGGATTACATCTTTTATATGCAATCCGTATTTCCGGGCGGTTTCTTGCAACACCGGATGAAAAAAGTATGCTATTGAACCGATGAAATATACCGGTACTTCTTTGGCTTTCGGGTATGGTAAGACTTTTTTTTCAATAAATTCCTCAAAGCCTTTCGCTATAAGACTACGGATATAGGGATGTTCTTTATGCTCAAACATAAATTCAGCAAATTGACCTAAATAAGTATTCGGACTATCACTTTGATATAAATTACGTTTGATTTCGTCGGCATCCAAATTGTATTTTTGTAAAAAATCTTTTGCTATTTCTTTCGGCATTTGCTTGTAATAAAAATCCTGAATCAATTTTTTACCGAAATAATTACCACTGGCTTCATCCATTAAAATGTATCCCAACGACGGAACGTTTTGATACATTTTTTGACCGTCAAAATAACAAGAGTTAGAACCTGTTCCCAAAATACAAACAATAGCTTCTTCCCCACCCGATGCCGCATATACCGCCGCTAACATATCTTCGGCAACTTCAATTTTAGCATTAGGAAAGATTTTTTGCAATACTTTTTCCAATTTAGCTGTTGGTTCGGGTGTACCACATCCGGCTCCGTAAAAATAAACCTCTTTGACCTGACCGGCATTTTTCGTCAATTCAAAATTGTTTACAATACAGCTTTCCAATTGTTCAGCAGTTAAAAGTGCCGGATTTAATCCTTTTGTCCGGGTGCGAAAAATATCTTGTTTATTTTCGTTTAATGCGACCCAATCCACTTTGGTAGAACCACCGTCTGCAATTAGTATCATAGTTAATAGTTAATAGTTGTTAAAAGTTGAAAGTTGAAAGTTAGTAATGTTATAAACCAGCCGGGTTTTGGAAACATTGTAAGTCTTTTTATTTTATCAAAACATAATATCCCCAAGCAGGTATATTAATTTTACCGGACAAATCTACATTTTTTCCTGTAAAATAATCCCGGTATACTCCCTTTATTTTAAGCTTGAATTGTTGTTTTTTACCTGACATATTGCCTATAAAAATAATTTCTTTACCGTTTTTTACCCGTTTAAATACTAAAACCTTTTTATTATCTACCTGCAAACGTTGATAAGAAGCCGGATGTTTACCACCGTTTAATGCAGGATTGTTATTTTTCAAACGACCTAATTTGGTATAAAATTCAAAATCGTTTCCATTTGTTCTGTCAATCAAATCTTTTTCAAAAAACTTCATTCTATGTTTTAACCCGTATTCTTGTCCACTGTAAGTCAACGGCATACCTTTTATCATAAAAGTCATAACCCGCATCATTTTATTGTTATAATTCAAATCGGAAACATCTTGCCAATCTTTGGATGTGCCATCATCATTAAGCGGATCTGTTATTTCTCCTTTTTCATTATGCGTATAAAAATCAGGATGTTTTTTAATCCAAGGATGATCCCAACCGGTATGATTAGCCACCCAATCCAAAATCACTATTTGACCGTTTTCGTGTGCTTTTAATACCCGATTTTTTAAATCTACCAAAGTGCCAAAATCCGGATTAACAGCCGCATAATCCGCTACTGCATACAGACTACCTAAATATTTTTTACGTTCTTTTGGATTTTTGATTTGAGATACAAATTTGTTTCCCGTCGCTTTTCGTTTGACCTTGGAAATCGGGTATATTGGCATCAACCGGATAATTTTAACGCCTAATTTTTTCAATTTAGGCAAATCTTTGGCAAAAGCATTTAAAGTTCCTTCCGGAGAATATTGCCGGATATTGGCTTCTTAAATTACAGTCGTTTCCAACAAACTGTCATTAACCAATGATTTTTTGAACCGGTAATACTTTCACTTATTTTTGAACAGGATTTTTTACTATCTGATTACAAGCTGTAAACATAGTTAAAATGCTTAACATAAATAAATTTTTTTCGCATTTTTTGTTTTTTTAGACTTTGTATGTTTTATAAACCTTACAGGTCATAAAAAAACTGCCTCAAAAAAAAAGACAGTTTTTTCCATTATGAAATGATTATTTAACAATTATTTAATCATCAATTTGGTTGTATATACTTTATCACCTGAAACTACTTTTAAGAGATAAACGCCGGTTGTAATTTGTGCCGGAATTCTTATTTCAGTATCGTCGGTATTTAATTTTTGAGAAATTATTTGTTGTCCGGTTAAGGCAAACAAGTTAGCATTATTAATCAATTGGTTTTTAGTATTTCTGATTACAATCTCTTTAGTATTTGTATTGAAGTAAGCAGATACATCTTCTAATAGAACTTCTTCAGCATTGTTAGGTGTACGGTCTTCAAA
>JALWFE010000099.1 GCA_027039975.1 Flavobacteriales bacterium | reverse complement strand
ATATTCCGCATACCGGCGTGCCGTTTAGCGAAAAAGAATTGGAAAATTCGCCGTTAAACCGTGTTTTAAAGCAAGCGGCACCCGGTGAAGACTGGGCTTTAGGTAGCGGACACGAAATCAAATATGACTACCGGACCAATCATGCAAACGAAGTGCGGTTGTTTGAAGTATCGCCGATTACTTACGATGCGACTACCGATATTTATGAGCCGAATTTGTCTATAGGAACAGGCGGTTTTTATCATGAATATACTTTATTTAAAAATATTACGATTGACGAGAACAACAGTCCTACCAGGGCGGCGACCAACCAACCTACCGAAACCATAGAATACAAAACCAAAACCGGACAGACCGTTTTAAAACGGATATCAACGGCGCAGGGCTATTTTGACACCTATTATGTTTATGACGATTTCGGTAATTTGACTTATGTGATTCCGCCGAAAGCGGCGGCACATACACAAATAACACAAGATATTCTGGACAATTTGTGTTATCAATATAAATATGATAGACGCAACAGGATGGTGGCCAAAAAAATTCCCGGCAAGCAATGGGAGTATATGGTTTATGACAAATTGGACCGCTTACGGGCAACCGGACCGGTAGCATCGCCGTTTAGTGATATAAATAATACAGGATGGTTGTTTACTAAATATGATGTGTTTGATCGCCCGGTCATAACCATTTGGGTGCCGGATAATAATATTGATGCCACAAAAAGAATGACCATACAAGATGCCGTGAATAACGCTAATAGTTTAAGTGAAGAAAGAGCCGACCCTAATACGGGATTAGATCAAGTTGTTAATAGCTATACCATTTGGTCCTATCCAACCACCGGGCATATTTTGACTATCAATTATTATGATGATTATGAGTATGTCAATGGACCATCGAATATTAATCAAAGCCCAATCTTATCAAAACCCATCAAAGCTAATCTCAAGACCCTTTCTACCGGCACATGGGTACGTATCTTGGAAAGCACCAACGACTATAACGGCAAATTGTCTTATACTTTATACAAAGACGACCATTTGAACGCGCCTATTTATGTAGAAACCCAATATTCCGATGGCGGTTATCTGAAAGTTGAAAGCGAAGTGGATTTTGAAGGCAAGGTTTTACATACTATTACCCGGCATAAAAAAGACCAAAACAGTTTTGAACTGACGACCGAAGAACTTTTTAGCTATTCCCCAGAAGGACGATTGATACAACACCAACACCGTATTGGCAACGAACCTTATGAAAATATTGCCACCAATGAATATAATCTTTTGGGACAAGTTAAAGAAAAGAAAGTAGGACATGAAGCAACAAATCCGTTACAAAATGTTCATTTTAATTATAATATTCGTGGTTGGTTAACCGATATCAACGATATCCATCTAGCCTATGGCGAGTTGTTTTATTTCCATATAGGCTACACCGACGGTAACACACCGTTATACAACGGCAATATCAGCCAAACAAAGTGGAAAACAGCCGGAGACAATACGCTACGTAGTTATCAATACACTTATGACCCGTTAAACCGCTTGATTGCCGCAGAATATTTGAATGTAGATAGCAATATAGCCGATACTTATAGTGCTTATATCAGCTACGATAAAAACGGCAACATCACCGGTTTGGACCGCAACGGCGGCTTTGAAAATCCTACACAAACCCCTATGATTGACCAATTGAGATACGGTTATGCGCCGGACAGCAACCAACTGCTCAATGTGTCTGATGCTACTAATGATGCTCAAGGCTTTAAAGACGGCAACAGCCAACAAACCGGTGATGATTACGCATACGATGCCTATGGCAACATGACCCAAGACCAAAACAAAGGCATTACCCATATCAGATACAACCACATGAACTTGCCCGTAGAAATAGATTTTGGAAACAACCGTAAAATTTCCTATCTTTACACCGCCATGGGTACCAAACTCCAAAAAACCATAGACTACGGCAGCCACCAAGTAATTACCGACTACCGCGACGGTTTCCAATACGAAACCAAGCCGGTAGCGAATGGTGGCCGCGGGTATGCCGAATTGTTATTTTTTCCTACGGCGGAAGGCTATGTCAAGACGGTTTATGAAGACGATATAAATGTTCAAGACCCCGTGGCATATCAATATGTGTATATTTACAAAGACCACCTTGGCAACAACCGCCTAAGTTACACGCTAGACCCCGCAACCAATCAAATAAAAATACTCGAAGAAAACCATTATTATCCTTTCGGTTTAAAACACGGCGCTTACAATCAAACCCGCAAAGGCATCAAATACAAAGAACAAGCCGCCAGCAAAAAAGAAGTCAAACAAGTAATGCCTGAAGAGGTGAAGTTTAAATACTACTATCAGGAACAAGAACGCCAAGATGAACTGGGTTTAAATTGGGACAGTTTTAAATACCGCAATTACGACTATACTATAGGGCGGTTTATGAGTGTGGATCCGTTGGCGGAGAAGTATCCTTATAATTCCACTTATGCGTTTCAAGAGAACAAGATGGGTTTGGGACGTGAGTTGGAGGGGTTGGAGTTGGTTTATATGGATAGTAATGGCATTGAGCATGCAGGTCCGTTTAATCCGGATAATGTTCCGGATGATTGGAAAGAGGTGGAACAAGAAAGTAATGAAT
>JALWFE010000098.1 GCA_027039975.1 Flavobacteriales bacterium | reverse complement strand
GACGTCCCCAGTGTTCCCGTGACTCTCCTGAAAGTCGTCGAGGCGAAAGTCTGCGAAGTCCGGGAAGACGGTAAAGCGCTGGTGGCTTACAACAGCAGCAAAAAGATCAACAAAGCGATCGAGGGTCAGCAGAAGAAATTCAGCATCAGCAAAGAGTTCAACAAGTTTATGACCCTCAAAGTCGCCGAAGGGACCGAACCCGGCGACCTGAGCACCGAGCCTCTGGCCAACGCCAGCGTCGTCAAAACCTCTTTCAACAGCAAGGGCCGCGGATTCAGCGGGGTCATGAAGCGTCACAACTTCGCCGGAGGCCCCGGCGCCCACGGTAGCCGCTTCCACCGGGCTCCCGGATCTATCGGTATGTGTGAGTGGCCCGGCCGCGTCCAGCCCGGACAGAAGATGCCCGGTCACTACGGCAACGCCAAGACCACGGTCAAAAACGAAGTGATCTCCTTCGATGCCGAAAACGGCATTCTGGTACTCAAAGGAGCCGTTCCCGGCCACAAGGGTGCCCGCGGAGTAGTAAGGATTGTCAAATGAGCAACGCAACAGTAATCAAAACAGCGGATCTGCCCCAGGCCTTCCTGGAGGTACATCCCCATAACCTCTACCTCTACTGCAAAGCCTACGCGGCCAACCTGCGCGCCAACACGGCCCAGACCAAAAACCGTTCCGCGGTCAGCGGCGGCGGCAAGAAACCCTTCGCCCAGAAAGGCGGCGGACGGGCCCGTCAGGGCTCCATCCGCGCTCCCCATTTCAGGGGCGGCGGTGTGGTCTTCGGTCCCACGACTGACCGTAACTACACCCAGAAGGTCAACAAAAAGCAGAAGCGCCTGGCGCTGATGCATGCCCTGGCGGACAAAGCGGCCAACGAGAAGCTTTTCGTGGTCGACAGCGTCGCCGTCGAATCCGGGAAGACCAAGGATGCGAAAGCCTTCATCGACAGCTTCGGCCAGCGGGACCTGCTGGTGGTCAAAGAGATGATCGACGACAAGACCTTCCTGGCCTTCCGCAACCTGCAGCAGAGCTACCTGATCGAAGAGAACGAGCTCAACGGATACCTGGCAGCGGCCTATCACGCCATCGTGATCGAAAAAGCCGTCTGGGACAAACTGACAAAAGAGAGTTAAGCCATGGCAGACATTACAGATATCAAAGCGATTATATATACGGAAAAGACCCTGGGTCTGCAGGAAGAGGGAGTCATCGTCGTCCAGACCACTCCCCGCATGACCAAGAACGGTCTCAAAGAGGTCTTCAAAGAGTACTTCGGTATCAAGCCTCTGAAGGTTAACTCCATGCGAGTCAACGGCAAGGTGAAGCGTTTCAAGGGAGTCGAGGGCAAACGGCCCGATAGCAAGAAGTTCTACGTCAAACTCCCCGAAGACGCCAAGATCGAAAGCTTAGCGGTATAAGGGGACAGCGATGGCAATCAAAACATTCAAACCGACCACACCCTCCCGTCGTTTCATGACGGTCCTGGACAGCAGTGACATCACCGCCAAGGCGAGTGTCCGTTCTCTGCTGAAAAAGCTGCCCCGCAAAGCGGGCCGCAACAACAACGGCCGGATCACCTCCCGCCACAAAGAGGCCGGAGCCAAAAAGCTCTACCGGATCATCGACTTCAAGCGGAACAAGTTCGGGGTCGAGGGACGGGTCGCCACGATCGAATATGACCCCTACCGCAACTGCCGCATCTGCCTCGTCAACTACACCGACGGCGAGAAGCGCTACATCCTCCAGCCCAAAGGGCTCAAGGTGGGCGATGTCGTCATGGCGGCGGAAGCGGGCCTGGATATCAAAGCCGGTAACGCGATGAAGCTCAAGAACATCCCTGTCGGTACTCTGGTACACAACATCGAGATGAACCCCGGCCAGGGCGGCAAGATCGCCCGCAGCGCCGGCGGTTACGCCCAGATCATGGGCCGGGACGGCAAATATGTCTCTTTGCGTCTGCCCTCCGGCGAGATGCGCTACATCCTGGGTGAGTGTATGGCGACCGTGGGAACCATCGGCAACGAAGACTTCGCCAACATGGTCATCGGAAAAGCGGGACGGAACCGCCATCGCGGTATCCGCCCCCAGACCCGCGGTTCGGCGATGAACCCCATCGACCACCCCCACGGAGGTGGTGAAGGAAAGACCAACTCCGGGCGTCACCCCGTCTCTCCCTGGGGAATGCCCACCAAGGGTTACAAGACCCGTCGGAAGAAGGCCAGCGACAAGCTGATCATCTCACGCAAGAAGAAAAAGTAAGGGATAAGTATGGCACGATCACTGAAAAAAGGTCCTTTCATCGACGACCATCTGATGAAAAAGGTACTCAAGGCAAAAGAAGAGGGTTCTACCAAACCCATCAAAACCTGGTCTCGCCGTTCGGTCATCTTCCCGGAGATGATCGGCCTGACCATCAACGTTCACAACGGGCGCCAGTTCGTTCCCGTCTATATCACGGAGAACCATGTCGGCTACAAGCTGGGTGAATTTGCCCCCACCCGTACATTCAAAGGACACAAAGGCAGTGTCCAGAAGAAGGTAGGTTGATCATGAGCAGAGCAGTACTCCGTTATGTCAGAGTCTCCCCCACCAAGGCGAGACTGGTTGCCCGTGAAGTGCAGGGAATGAACGCCGAGCTGGCCCTGGCCGCTCTGGA
>JALWFE010000097.1 GCA_027039975.1 Flavobacteriales bacterium | reverse complement strand
ATTGTAATCTTTTTTAAATTTTTTTATTGTATTAAAACAAACATATACACATGAAATGGCACTCATTTTTTGTTTTTATTATCTTTCTTATTTTGAGTATTTCTTCTTGTGGTTCCAAAAAAAAGGAACTAAATGAAAAATACGGTCTTGAAGAAAAAAAGGAAAAAGAGAAATCAAAACATAAACCGACTTTAGCTGAAATTTTTTCTGAAAATATTACAGCTCACGAGTTGGAATATTTTGTAACCAGATTATCCGATTCTACTATGGAAGGCCGAGAAACCGGAACACGTGGTGGAAAGAAAGCCGCAAAATATATTTGGGATTATTTTGTTGAACAGCAATTGGTATATCCCAAAGAATTGGATGGTTATTTTCAAAAATATACGGCGGCACAAAATGATAAACCGGTAGTGGTATTGGAAACCGATATTAAGGCATATAAGTTTGGAGAAGATTTTATAGCTTTTTTTCCACACGATAAAATAGATATTAATGACAACCAAGTTATCTTTGCCGGTTATGGTATAGAAGATCCGAAATACAATGATTATGCTTATCAGGATGTTAAGAACAAAATTGTTTTAGTGGTTGGTGGAGAACCGCGTGATAAATACGGTAATTATATTATTTCCAATGATGTAGATCCTTATACAGGGAAAACTTTACCTTCGGTTTGGAGCAAAGATCCTATAAAAGGTTATATTTTAAGACGAAATGCTGCTATGAAACACGGTGCAAAAGCTATGTTGTATTTTGATCCTTACTATCACGATTATTTTTGGCGGAATTTTCGAAAACATTTTTCTAAAAAAAAATTGGAAATATCAGTAAAAAAAGATTCAGTATATGATTTTTTAATTAACAAGGAGATATTTGCTGATATAACCGGTTATGATAATCCCGAAGATATTAAGTATACTAAAAAAACCAGAAAATACAGTGTGCCGATACATATCAACTACAGGAATACCAGCGAGGTTATTGATGGGATAAATACAGTTGGGATATTGGAAGGAAATCCTGATAGTGATGAATACATTATTGTTTTGAGCCATTATGACGGACAAGGAAAACACGACGGTAAAATTTATCCTTCGGCCAATGATAATGCTTCCGGTGTGGCTGCAGCTATGGAGATGATTGAAGCTTTTCAAATAGCCAAAGATTCCGGTTTTGTTCCGAGACGTCATTTGGTATTTATCAATTTTTCGGGAAGAATGCAAAATATGATTGGCTCCCGTTTTTATTTACAACATCCGGTTATTCCTTTGGAAAATACTTTGGCAGTAGTGGAATTGCATAAATTGGGACGCTTGAAAGATTTAAAAAACATTGATGAATTGCCTGAGTTTTATCCGATAAACATTTCATTCAACGGTTTTAACAAGGAGAATTTTAAAAAAGGTCTTGACGAACTTCAATCGTATAATGATTATATTAGCTTGAAATATAAACCATTAGTAGAAGCATCGGATTATACGCATTTTATGAGAAAACATATTCCGGTTATATATTATTATGGTAGTAGTAATTATTCCGGTTATCATGAACCGGGTGATACTCCCGATAAAATCAGTTATGATATCTTAGAAAAACGAACCCGTTTTGTTTTTCAAATTATTTGGGATTTAGCTTACAAAAAGAAATTATAATTTGCAAAAAAACAAAGATATGAACAATGATATATTACAAAAAGCAAAAGTTTGGACACAGCCACCTTTTGACGAAGCAACACGTAAAGAAGTTATGGAAATGATATCTAATGATCCGGAAAAATTGATGGATAGTTTTTATAAAAATTTGGAATTCGGAACCGGTGGTATGCGTGGTATTATGGGGGTTGGCACCAATCGTATCAATAAATATACTTTGGGACGCAATACACAAGGCTTGGCAAATTATATCAACAGAGTTTCGGATAAAAAGGAAAAAAGTGTTGCTATTAATTATGATGTAAGACATAACAGTAAGGAATTTGCCAAGCTCGTTGCAGACGTATTAACGGCCAACGGTATCAGAGCTTATTTGTT
This sequence comes from Flavobacteriales bacterium, assembly GCA_027039975.1. Taxonomy (GTDB): domain Bacteria; phylum Bacteroidota; class Bacteroidia; order Flavobacteriales; family Flavobacteriaceae; genus WGBX01. Next base: position 6,201 of record JALWFE010000097.1, on the reverse strand, counting down.
TGCAGAATTTCGTCCGACACCCGAATTATCATTTGCAGTGAGATATCTCGGAACAGATGCCGGTATTGTATTGACGGCTTCACACAATCCGCCCGAATACAATGGTTATAAAGTATATTGGAGTGACGGTGCGCAAATTGTACCGCCTCAAGATCAAGAAATTGTAGATGAAATAAATAGTGTAAAATTTGATGAAATAAAATTTACTCCAAATGAAGAATTATTGACTTATGTCGGCAAGGAATTGGATGATGCGTTTTTGAAGGAATCCGTGACACACGGTACTTTTGATGCACCTGACCGCAGTAATATTAAAATTTTGTTTACACCTTTGCACGGCACTTCGATTAAATTAATGCCCGAAGCGATGAAGCGTGCCGGTTTTACCGATTTTCATATCGTTGAAGAACAAATGAATCCTGACCCTGAATTTTCAACCGTTCAATCGCCTAATCCGGAAGAACCCGAAGCATTTACTATTGCTTTGAAAAAAGCGGATGAAATAGGAGCGGATTTGATTTTGGCAACAGACCCGGATTCGGACAGAATAGCTGTTGCCGTTAGAGAACCGGACGGCAAAATGCGGTTGCTGAATGGCAATCAAACTATGGCTGTAATGGATGCTTTTTTAATCCGTAAATGGAAAGAGCAAGGCAAACTTAAAGGTAATGAATTTATCGGTTCGACCATAGTTTCAACTGATATGATTAAAAAAATAGGAGCGGTTGATAATGTGGAAGTTAAAGTCGGATTAACCGGTTTTAAATGGATTGCCAAAATGATTCGTGAAGCAGAAGGTGAACGGAAATTTATTGGTGGCGGAGAAGAGAGTTTCGGTTTTATGGTTGGTGATTTTGTGCGTGATAAAGATGCTATCACTTCCGGTTTGTTAGCAGCTGAGATTGCTTCGGAAGCTAAATCGAATAACAGTTCTTTTTTTGAAGAATTGTTAAAATTGTATGTCCGGCACGGTTTTTATAAAGAAGCATTGGTTTCGTTAGTCAAAAAAGGTATTGAAGGACAGGAAATTATAAAGAAAATGATGCGCGATTTCAGACATAATCCGCCAAGAACTTTTGACGGTTCACCGGTGGTAAGAATTGAAGATTATAAAACTTCCGTTGCCAAAAATATTATGGAAGGAACGGAAGAACCTATTAAAGTCCCTTCTTCAAATGTATTAATTTTTTATACGGAAGACGGTAGTAAAATTGCGATGCGTCCAAGTGGTACAGAACCTAAAATTAAATTTTATTTTAGTGTCAATAAACCGCTGGATAAAATTGAAAATTTCAAAAATACCGAGCAAGAATTGGATGCTAAAATACAACGGCTAAAAAAAGATTTAAGTTTGTAATATGAACAAACGCATTAGACAAACATTTTTTAAATATATCAAACCGTATAAAAAATTTGCTTTTTTAAGTATCGGCAGCAATATTTTGTATGCGTTGTTTTCTACTTTGGCTTTTGTAGTGTTTATGCCTTTACTCAATATTTTGTTTGAAAAAGAAAAGCAAGAAACGGTCGTCAAACCGGTTTGGCAAGGTTTTATGCATCTTAAAGATTATTCGGTCAATTATCTCAATTATCATTGGGTCAATTATATCCATTCACATGGTTATATGTCAGCTTTGACTTTTATTATGATTGTGACGGCTATAATTGTTTTGTTAAAAAACTTGTTCAATTATTTGGCTTTGTTTTTTATGACTTTTCTGCGCAATGGTGTTTTGAAAGACATGCGAAACGATATGTATGAAAAGGTTATTTCATTGCCTGTTTCATTTTTTTCCGAAAAACGCAAAGGTGATGTCATCACAAGAATGACTTCGGATGTTAAAGAAGTGCAATGGGCATCGTTGATAGTACTGGATATTATTGTCAAAGAACCGCTGACAATCATCTTTACCGTTGTGGCTATGCTGATGCTTAATGTTAAATTAACTTTATTTATCTTTTTATTTACACCGGTAGCCGGGTATATTATTTCTTTGGTAGGAAAAAAACTCAAACGGGCTTCACATTTGGTAAGGAAACTCAACAGTAATTTTTTATCACATATAGAAGAAACTTTAACAGGTTTGAAAATTATCAAAGCTTTTAATGCCGAAGGACTTTTTACACGGAAATTTAAAGATTTGACTTCGGCTCTTTACAAATCTACCAATCGCTTGATTAACAGGCAAAATTTAGCTCATCCTGTCAGTGAATTTCTCGGTGTTATGGTTATCATTACCATATTGTGGTATGGCGGACACATGGTGTTGATAGACAAAACTTTAACACCGGCAGCGTTTATTACATTTATTACTCTGGCTTACAATATTTTAACGCCCGCCAAAGCTATTGCCAAAGCAGGTTATACCATCAGAAAAGGTATGGCATCGGTTGAACGTATTTTTGAAATTTTAGAAGCTGAAAATCCTTTGACCGACAAACCGGATGCCATTGATAAAAAAACATTTGAAGATAATATTACTTTCGACAGTGTTAATTTCAGATATGAAGATGAGAATGTTTTAAAAAATGTGACTTTTACGGTCAAAAAAGGTGAAACATTGGCTTTGGTGGGTCAATCGGGAAGTGGTAAAACGACGATAGCCAACTTGTTGATGCGTTTTTATGATGTCAATGAAGGAGCTATCTTAATAGACGGTATTGATATCAGGAATTTGACCAAAAAATCATTAAGGAATTTGATGGGATTGGTGACACAAGATTCCATTTTGTTTAATGATACGGTGCGTAACAATATCGCTTTGGGTAAACCCGGTGCTACTATGGATGAAATTATCAGAGCCGCCAAAATTGCGAATGCCCATGAATTTATTATGGAACTTCCTAATGGTTATGACACCAATATCGGTGACAGCGGTAACCGACTCTCGGGTGGTCAAAAACAACGTTTGAATATTGCCCGTGCCATACTTAAAAATCCACCGGTTTTAATTTTGGACGAAGCCACTTCGGCTTTGGATACGGAATCCGAAAAATTGGTTCAAGACGCTTTGGATAACCTGATGGTCAACCGTACGTCAATTGTTATTGCTCACAGATTGTCAACTATTAAAAATGCCGATAAAATTGTCGTTATGCACAAAGGGGAAATCGTGGAAATGGGTACCCATCGACAATTGATGCAAAAGGAAGGTGTTTATCATAATTTGATTATGTTACAATCATTTGCTTGATAAAATTGGACAAAGAGCAAAAATATTATATCGACGTTGTTTTGCCGCTCAATTTGTGGAATAGTTTTACTTACGAGGTAAACAAGAAAGAATTTGACTTTTTGCAAAAGGGGATGCGTGTGGCGGTTAGTTTCGGTAAACAACGTTTACAAACCGGCATCGTTGTTAAAAAACACTTCAAAAAACCTTTACATTACGAGACTAAGCCGATTTTGCATATTATTGATAATCAGCCGATTATTAACGATTTTCAATGGGAGTTATTTCGGTTTACATCATCTTATTATTTAGCGCCGCCGGGTATTGTTCTTAAAGCCGCTCTTCCCGGTTCGTTTATGCTTCAAAGTGAGACATTTTTGATGCTCAACGAAGGCGTTGCGGACAATTTGCAACAATTATCCGATGACGAATATTTAATCATAGAAGCTTTACAACTACAAAAAACGGTCAGTATCAAAAGTTTACAGGATTTATTCGGCGAAAAAAAAATATTTAAAATTGTTAATTCGCTTATAAAAAAAGGGGTGATTAGAAGTATTCAGGAAGTTAAAGAAAAATACAAACCCAAAACCGAAACTTATTTGCAATTGTCCGAACAATGGCAAGGAGAAAAAATTAACGAGTTGTTTGAAGCGTTGAGCAAAAATGCTGAAAAACAACGTCAAATTTTATTGAAATTTTTCAGTTTGCAACGTCAAGGTAAACCGGTACTCAAAAAACAGTTGTTGGAGCAGAGTGGAGCCGGATTGTCTTCGTTAAAATCCTTGATAGAAAAAGGGATTTTGTTTGAAATAAAAACCAATATCGACCGTATTAATTTTGAAGCGGCTTCTGAAAAGATAAAAAAGTTGTCAGATGCACAAAAATCGGCTTTAAACGACATTAAAAATTTGTTTTTCAAAGATAAACCTGTTTTGTTGTACGGTGTTACGTCAAGCGGTAAAACCGAAATTTACATTCATTTGATAAAAGAGGTTATCAAACAAGGCAAACAAGTGTTGTATTTGGTACCGGAAATTGCCCTTACAACTCAGTTGGTGCAGCGTTTGACCAAAATATTCGGTAATGCTATTTCGGTATATCACTCCAAATATTCACAACAGGAGCGCCGGGAAGTATGGATAAATGTTTTGCATAAGCAACAAACGGCACAAATTGTTTTGTCTGCCCGTTCTGGTATCTTTTTACCTTTTCAAGCTCTCGGTTTGATTATTGTCGATGAAGAGCACGAATCTTCTTACAAACAAGTACAACCGGCTCCGCGTTATCAAGCTCGCGATTTGGCCATATATCTGCACAAAATACATCAAGCACCTGTTCTATTGGGATCCGCTACGCCGGCCATAGAAACGTATTTTAATACGCGGCGGCAACGTTATAATATCGTGCGGTTGGAAGAACGTTATGGTGGCGTGCAATTACCCGAGATTGAAATTGTCGATTTGAAAGATGCATTGAGGCGTAAACGCACCAAAGGCAATTTTGCAGAATATGTTTTGGATGCGATTGATAAAACTTTGAAAGAGAGGAAACAGGTAATCGTTTTTCAAAACCGGCGTGGCTATGCCCCGGTGGCGCAATGTGAAGATTGCGGTCACGTTATGGAATGTCCGCACTGTGATGTCAGTTTGACTTTGCACAAGCATCAGCACAAACTCAAATGTCATTACTGCGGTTATCAAACCGAAGTGCCTTTATTGTGTCCGGTTTGCGGCAATCCGTCAATCAATTACAAAGGTATCGGTACGGAGCAGATACAAAACGATTTGCAAATTTTCTTTGAAAATGCTGTTGTAGACCGTCTTGACAGTGATACGACAAGAGGTAAAAACAGTTTTACCAATATTTTAAGCCGGTTTCAAAATTTGGAAACCGATATTTTGGTTGGAACGCAAATGCTGGTTAAAGGTTTGGATTTTGCCAATGTCGGTTTGGTGGTGGTTATGAATGCCGACCAATTATTATATTATCCCGATTTCAGAGCCGACGAACGGAGTTTTCAGATGTTAATGCAAGTGGCAGGACGTGCAGGCCGGCAAAAAGAACAAGGCAAAGTATTGATACAAACTTTTAATCCGGAACATCCCGTTCTTCAAATGGTTTTAAAAGGCGATTATCAAAGTTTATACAATATGCAGATTGCCCAAAGACGTGAATTATTTTATCCGCCGTACAGCAAGATGATTAATTTAATCATTAAAGATAAAAACTTGCAAAAATGTCAAGAAGCCGCCGAATGGTTACAAAAATCTTTTGCCAATGCTTTTGAAAAAGTTTTAGGACCTTCCGATGCCTTAATACCGCGTATCAAAAACCGGTTTATCAAAGAAGTTTTAATCAAATTGCCCCCGAGTAAGACTTTGCCCGAACAGAAACGTTATATTTTAAAAGTGCTGAATACTTTTCACAATATCGCTTATTTTAAGTCGGTGCAAGTGGTGATAGATGTGGACCCGTATTAGGTTGATGAAATGATGAACCGATGAGTTGATGATGTGATGATTTGTTGTTAGTTTTCCGTCCTGCGTCTCACGGTATCAATGGAACATTCACAAATTTTGTACCTATAAGGTTACTGCCTTTTTCAGACCTACCAGGTTTTGGAAACCTAGTAGATATCTACTTGATACTAACACCCCGCTTTGTCGTGTATCTATCGGTGCTGACAGCATGTATTCTTGCTTCTTGAAGCAATATTTAATGGTTTAACTAGGGTCTGCTGAAAAACACATAAAATGCTAATATTCAACCCCGCTACCGCACGAATCCTTTCGTGTGGTAGTCTAATATTATAAAAAATACCTAGCTGCCGCACGATTGCATCGAGTGGTAGTTTTTTATACCGTACAAGAAATTTTACATAGAAAATTATTATATTTGAAGCATGAGTCGCAATTACAAATTTCGCAATCCGGATGGTTTATATTTTGTAAGTTTTGCTGTTGTTGATTGGTTAGATGTTTTTACTCGCAATGAATATAAAAATATTTTAGTAGATAGTTTAGCA